>JAYSQO010000130.1:0-19155 GCA_043721535.1 Bdellovibrio sp.
TTGGAGCTTACACTAAAATTGTTGGTGATTCCGGTGTCACGATCAATAAGAATTCACCAATCCCAGTTACCACTGGAAATAGCTTAAGTGCATCTGCGACTTTATGGGGCTTGTACGATGTCGTTCTTAAAATGCAATTATTGAATAAAGACCCAAATGACGGAAAAATTATTGGCTCTGCGATGATTATTGGTGCTACAGGATCCATCGGAAAAGTGTCAGCTAAATTATTATCATTAGTTTTAAAAAAACTTTATTTAGTCGCACCCAGAATGGATCGCTTAAAAGAATTAGCTCAAGAAATTAAATTAGAAAATCCGAATTGTGAAATTATTTGTACGACCCTGGCCAATGACTTTGCAGCAGAAGCCGATATTTTAGTGACTGCGACTTCAGCCGTAGGTGAAAAAATTGTTGATGTGATGCGATTAAAACCTGGTTGCATCGTTTGTGATTGCTCAAGACCCTTAGATTTCACAATTGAAGATGCTCAAAAACGCCCTGATGTTTTAATTATTGAATCCGGTGAACTTATTTTACCAGGGCCCTATGAATTAACCTGTGATTTAAGTCTTCCAGGTAAAACAGTTTATGCCTGCTTAGCAGAAACTTGTGTTTTAGCTTTGGAAGAAAAATATGAAAGCTTTACTTTAGGTCGTGATATTGACTGGGTTAAAGTCAAAGAAATTTACAAAATGTCTAAAAAACATGGTGTCAAATTGGCCGCACCCCAAGGACACATGGGCACGATCACTGATCGTGAAATTATGCTGACAAGACAATTAGCTATATCACGTCGATCGCAATAAATCCGGAATCGATTTTCTTAATAATTTTCTGATTGGCCACCAACTGGCAATAATAGCAGTCACTGCAGGAAGAGCTAAAGCTTGAACAAAGTGTGGCCCCTGCATTTCAAGAAAAATTAAATACTGCCTTGTCACACCAGGTCCTGGCGGCATCGGAATACCTTTGGATAATAAAACAGAAATCAATCCAGCAAAAATAACTCCGACTAGTCCACCAACAATTCCGACTAAAGCACTTTCTAAAGTCAGTATTTTAAAAAGGCGTAATCGTGTTTCTCCATTGGCTCTGAGTGCGCCGATTTCTCCGCCCCGCTCTAGTAAACCCACAGCAATTGTGTTAAATATACCCAGGGCTACGATGATCAAAATAATTGTACGCACAAAGCTAAATTGGGCCTCTAAAAAATCCACTGAATTTTGATAGTAGACTTTATCTAAAATTTCAAAACGAACAGCTTCTAAATTTGGATTTTTATTTTCTAAAGATGATTCAACATTTTCCCAGTTTTTAACAGCCCCGGTATTTAATGAAAAAGATTCGACACGGTCAGTGTTTAACAAACTTTGTGCCGTTTTTAAGTTTAAGCGAAAATATTGGTCATCTATGGCCTTAATTCCCATATGAAATACGCCGGCCACTTTAACATCAGCGCCATTAAGCTGACCATGTATTGTTTGCGTCAGTAATGTCAGTTGATCGCCAACTTTAGCATCTAAGCTTTCAGCAAGACCTTTTCCTAAAACAATTTCATCTTCAGTTTTAAGATCTCCACCTGTAATAAAATTCAGTTGATTGAAAAATAAAATTTCTTTTTCTGGAATAATCCCTTCACCTTTACCACCTAAAGTGATTCCCCCTTTAACTAAGAAAGAATAAAACGATAATCGTGGAAATGTTTCTTGAACATAAGGGATAGCTTTAATTTCAGTTTCGACAGCTTGCCAATTTTCGATCCAAGCTTCCCAAGGTTTTTCTAAAACTTTTCCGTAATAGCCTTTCGGGAAAACTTGACCATAACCGTAATAGCCATGAATCGTATTTTCACGGTATTGATTCATAATGCCCGTGTTAAAACCTTGAAATATCAATAAACCCGCAGCACCAAAACCGACAGTAATCAGACTGGCTAAAGTTCGTCGTGGATTTCTAAATAAATTTCGCCATGCTAGTTTTAAAAGATCGACCATATTAAACCCCAGCCTTATCTGAAACTAATCCATCTTTCATGTATAAAACTGTCGATGCGTAGCTGACCAAATGAGAATCATGTGTTGCAAAAATAAAACTTGTGTTTTCAGATCTTTGCAAAGCCTTGAATGCACCGATAATTTTATCTGCAGTGACTGAATCTAGATTAGCCGTTGGTTCATCTGCTAGAATAACTTTAGGTTTTTTAGCTAACGCTCGCGCAATAGCGACCCGTTGACGCTGACCGCCTGATAGCTGCAATGGTTTTTTATTTTTATGGTCTGCCAAGCCCACAAGATCAAGGACTTCACTGGCCCATTTATCTGAAGCTGCGCGGCTCATCCCCAATGAGGGTAAAAAATAGGCTGCGTTTTCTAACACTGTTAAAGTAGGAATCAAATAAAATGATTGAAAGACAAAACCAATGTTTTTAAGTCGTAGGATTTCTTTTTCAGATTCAGATAATTTTAAAACGTTTTCACCGCAAAAAAGCAGCTGGCCTTTAGTTGGGTTTTCAATAACTCCCATGAGGTTTAACAGAGTTGTTTTACCTACGCCACTGGGGCCCACCAAACAACTAAAACTACCCATCTGAACATCAAGACTGATTCCTTTAAGAACAGAAACTTTTTGCTGGTTCCAATCATAACTATACTCGATACGATCTAACTTATATAGTAAACTCATGTCTTAATATTAGAGACAAAAAAGAAGGTGTCATCATGAAAATGTTTTTTTTGACTATTCTGTCTATGAACTTATTTTATTTAACGGTTTCGGCGCAGACCGCCAAATCTGCATCCACCCAATCAGCTGCTGATTGGGTTAAAAAAGCTGATCAAATCAGGAATCCTTCGCAATCATTTGAAATGAATGTCAAAGTTGATGATGGCAATAACTCAACTGAATTTATCGTTTTTTTAAAAGGCCAAGATAAAACCCTTATCGTCACTAAATCACCAGCCAGAGACAAAGGCCGTAATATGCTCATGCTTGATCGTGATTTTAATGCCTATGTTCCAAACCTAAAAAGATCAATGCGTTTATCTTTAGCGCAAAAACTTTCTGGTCAAGTCGCTAACGGTGATATTTCAAGAACACGTTGGTTCGGTGATTATTCTGTGCAGTTAGAAAAAGAAACAAAAGATCAAGTTCAGCTTTTATTAAAAGCGAATAAAGATAACCTAACCTATGCAGCTATACGTCTGTGGATTGATAAAAATAATAATCACCCATTTAAAGCTGAATACTTAGGTCTAAATGCACAAACAATTTTAAAACGGGCTTACTTTGAAGATTATAAAACAATGGCAGGCGCATTACGACCAACGACTTTACGTATTGAAGATGTAAATAAAAAAACATCCTATGTTCGAATATCAGATATGACTAATAAAACATTTGATGATTCATTTTTTACAGTTAGAAACATGGAGTCCATGAAATAAAATGATTTTGCGTTTTTCCGTTCTTCTTTTTTTAACTTTTGCTAGTCTTTCTGCAAAAGCCACGACAGAATGGATTTTTAATCCACGATTTGAAAATATTTCTGGTGAAGAAACTGTTTTCAATCGTGCACAACTGCAATCATCGCTATCGGTGCAGACATCTAGTGTTAAATTTTACACTGATATCTTTGCAGAACTTGACCGAACACCCAAAGCACAAAAACAGTGGCGCAGGGGCCATGATCAATTAAGCCTTCAAGAATTTTATCTTGAATTCGTAGGCGATTCGATATTTTTAAAAATAGGCAAACAAGCCACCCGCTGGAGCGAATCATGGATTCTTCCATCGTTAGATGTTTGGACAGCCCGCAAATACGAAAGATTATTTGTTGATCCTATTCCCCAGCAATTATCACACTCAAGCGGAGCTGTGTTTACTTACGTGAAGCCTCTTTGGTCAATCGATATCGCTGCAATGGGGAATGTACCACAGGATACTTATCCAGAACCTTTTCCAAAAAAAATAGAAATTGAAAAAACGGATGCAATCAACCCAGGGGCCCGTTTAAAATTTGAAACATTTGGATTACAATCAACATTTGTTGCTGCACGGACTTTACAAGTGAATACTTTTGGTTATGCAGCCAACTATGCCTTTGACAGCTGGGTTGTGAAAACTGAAGTGGGTCAGTCAATTGATGATCGAATTGATTCAGCAGTTATTCAAAATCTTCAGTTTGCTACTTTAGGTACAGATATTTTTTGGGGTAACTTAACAGTGACCCCGCAGGTGACGGCCTTTAAAAGACATGAATCAACTTTAGAACCAGATGACCAAGCTATTGCTTTTATTTCTTTTCAATACAATAAAGACGAACATGAGTTACAATTACAGGGTTTCACCAATACCACTTACAGCAATGATTTTTGGTCAGCCCAATACACTTACACCCATCAACAAAACTTAAGTCTGGCTGCACTTGCGCAAAACTATGACGGTGAAGTTGGTAGTTTGACTGGCACCACCAAAGATCAAACCGGTGGGTTTTTATTTGGTTTACGTATTCAATATATCGCTGATCTTTTAAAGGGAGACTAACATGGCTGAAGAGTATTTTTCAGATTTAAATTATACATTAGCAAATGAAGATACACGTATTGAGCAAACATTGCTGAAAGAAAATTCAAATAAAGTTTTTAGTATTGCAGGGTCAGGTGCACGCTGTTTACCATTGATTGCTAAAAATCCTAAAGATTTATTTATTATCGACATGAGCGAATACCAAATATTTCTTTGCGAGCTCAGATTCGAAGCCATGCGACAGCTTAATTACGCCGAGTGGTTGTTTTTCATGGGTTACCGTGGGGCATTACAAAGCAGCAGTCATGAAAGTGATCACGGTGATCATCGTTGGGATTTATTTAAAAAATTAAAACTACAACCAAAAACAGAAGCCTACTGGTCAACACATCGTAAAGCGTGGGAACCACGAGGTTTTATTTTATTAGGAAAATGGGAATCACATTTTCAAAAATTAGGGGTTATTTTCAGAGACTATTTAAAATGTGATTTTTCAGTTATTTTCAAAGCTCAAACATTGACTGAACAAATTGAACTGTATGAAAAGCATTGGCCACAAGTGCGCTGGAAATCTTTTTTAAGACTATTAGCCAGTGAATATGTTTTTAATAAATATCTTTACAAGGGTCATTTCAGCGGAAGCGCAGGACATAAAACTGAATCCCGTCCGCCTTATCAATTTGTATGGGAAGAATTTGAACGCATTTTCAGAACACAATTAGTGCGTAAAAATTATTTCATGCAAGTTTTACTTTTAGGAGGCATCATGTACGAAGAAGGCCTGCCACTTGAAGCCCACGAATCAACTTTTCAAGCAGTGAAAAAATCAACAACACAAATCCATTACAATGTGGGGAATCTTTTAGATTTATTGCCGAAAAATGATTATGACTTTGTTTCTCTTTCAGATACAATTTCTTATTTAACTAAAGATGATGCGAATCAAATTTTACAAAAAATGAATGCGAACACGCAGATTGGTTCACGCGTGGTCATTCGATCATTTATGCGGGCGCCGACAGAAATCGATACTAAAGGCTGGACTCAGCTTAAAGACCAAGAAAAGTGGGCTCATCAAACAGATGGAACCAGTGTTTATAATTTTCATATTTATCAAAAGAATTAAGAAATTTTAGCACCGATTTTTTCTAGTTCATTAATAATTTTCTGAATATGTTCATGCGATGTTGTTTCTAAAACGAAATCAATTCGTGTTTCTTTAAGGCTCAAACCCTGTCTTAAACGATCATGATGAACTTCTAAAACATTAGCCCGGTTTTCGGCAATAATTTGTGTCAGACGACTTAAACTGCCTGGCACATCAGGTACAATTACTGATAGTTCACAAAGACGGCCCCGCTGAATTTGACCACGATTAATAATGTCAGATACAATATTTAAATCGATGTTACCACCGCAAACTAACATACACGATTTACGACCTAAATTTAATTTTTTAGATAAAGCGGCAGCCAAAGCCACAGCTCCCGATCCTTCAGAAACAGTTTTTGCACGTTCTAGTAAAAACACGATAGCTTCTGCGATTTGACCCTCACTTACTGTTGTGACTTCGTCAACGTACTTAGAAATAAATGAATCAAACATCACTTGGCTAGGTTGTTTAATAGCGATGCCGTCAGCTAATGTAGCCACAGCTTGGGTCATTGGTTTATATGTTTTTGTTAAAAACATTTGGGCCATTGTGGAAACAAGTTCAGTTTGCACACCTATAATTTTTATTTTTGGATTAATACTTTTTGCAGCAATAGCGATTCCGCTGATTAACCCGCCGCCACCAATCGGTACGACAATACTATCTAAGTCAGAAATCTGTTCTAAAATTTCAAAACCAATTGTGCCTTGACCGGCTATGACTTTTTCATCTTCGTAAGGGTGAACAAAAACATATTTTTTTTCTTCTGCTAATTTTAAAGCGTACTCTTTAGATTCATCAAACATTTGACCATGCAAAATAACTTCAGCACCATATTTTTTTGTGGCTTCAATTTTAGCAATAGGTGCATTTACAGGCATAACAATAACTGATTTTACTTTGTTCATTGTTGAACTTAAAGCCACACCTTGTGCGTGATTACCAGCTGAACAGGCAATCACACCGCGGGCTTTTTCAGAATCTGAAAGACCCATGATTTTATTAGATGCTCCACGAATTTTAAAGCTACCCGTTCTTTGTGTGTTTTCTAATTTTAAATAAATTTCAGAACCCGCAATATCAGTCGCTGATCTTGAAAAATCACAGGGCGTCACATTGATAATATTTTTAATAGTTTGTCTGGCATTTGCAATATCTTGAGCGGTTACTTTCATGTCACCAGTATACGGTAATACCCCAAATTGGTGGATAAATAGTTTGTGTGGCTAGCCTTGTTATTTTAATAGTGCACGTTTTTTTAGCCCGATCTTCAGGACTTTCGTCAGCGGCTAAGCCAAGGGCTTTTTTCTCGTCAAAAAATACAAATGGAGCAAAGGACTTATTGCAGGCTGAACACTTGTCTACAAGCTGAGAATTGCGTTCGTTCATCATTCCGCAAATATGACATCGTCTAAAATGGCAATGTTCTAATTCGCTTAATAAGTCAGACATGATCTGCCACCTTTGTAGTATTAGTTTATGATGAAATACTAATATTGCAAAACTGAACCCAGCGATTTCCTACATCAATACGCCTTATATTTGAATGTGGCTTTTTCGCCTGTGCATTGACTTGACGCGAAAGCCTTAAATGCAATTCAGACGGTTTTACAATCACGCCCGTTGTTGTCTCATTGTAAAACATTTAGTCAGTATTTTGTTTCGTTATCCAATATATAGCTTTTGGTTTTGGACTGCTTTTGGCAAGTAGGTACCTGAACCATAAAACAAACTACTTTTAGAAAAGGAATAATCTTATGAAAAATCTATTATTAATATTTTTAGCCTGCGTTTCCACGGCAACAACTTCTTATGCCAAATCAGATATAAGCTGTACAGTTTCATCAGAAAATAAAGTAGTTGCTGAAAAGACTGTTGATCGTTTTGGACCAGAAGAAAACATCATTTACGAAAAAGGAAATTATATGGTCAAACTTATCTTGGGTGGCACTCTATGGATAATCGTGGCTGGGGAAAAATCAAGTGATCAATCGAATGTTTATACAATGTTTAGTCCGCTTGATAAAACTTTTATTTATACTATTGATCCAATCAAAAGCTTATCTATAGATTGCAGATAGTAATAAAAAATAAAATAACATTTAAAGGAAATTTTATGAAAAATATAATATTAACAACTGCTCTTATTTTATTTTCGCTGACTAGTTATGCGCAGTCAGTGGATTCTGCGGACACGTCTAAAACTTTAGTTTGTCTAATGGGTGATATTGCCAATATGGATATCGTTATTTCATCTAACCGTAACGGTAACGAAAAAGTTCAAGTTATGCTTTTTCAAGGCATGAGCGATGATGCAGATATGCTTGTCTATGAAAATTCAAATTTTAAAAAATCACAATTAAGTAAATCACTTAAAAAAGGTTCTTTAGATACCGTTGTATCAACTTCTGATTTATATGAAATTTTTGGTGGAGCTTACTTAAATGCTGGAATGTTAAAAATGACTCAATCTAAAGAAAAAGGACGCTACGATGTTCTCTTTGCAGCCGAAAATACAGTTTATACAGCTAATTGTGGTGAAGTGAAATAATGAAAACACTAATTATAAGTCTACTTTTATTTACAGGTGCTCTATTGCAAGCTGCCGATTTAAATGTATCTTGCAGACCCCCGTTCAATCAAAATATTGAACGTCTTGATGTGGTTAAAAAAGATAGTCAATTTACAGTGTCTTTTGATTTTCAAAAAGCTGAAGGCTTTACTTGTGTTGATTCTGAAACACAAACTGATTTCAAAGGTGTTGTTAAGTGCACATCAGATAAAGGCCAATCGATTGAAATCTTAACGACTGAAACAGGTTTTACTGATGGCACATTAGTTATGGATGCTGATCATGTCAGTGGAATTATTTGCTTTCACTTAAAAGACGCTGAAATTTAAAAAGGATATAATATGAAAAAGTTAATCATGTTTTGTATGTTGTTTTTATCAACGAACGTTTTTGCAGATAAAATTATTTGTGAGACCCGCGCAGGTAATGCCGTTAAAAGCTCTGACGAAATTACAGGAGTCACCATTTCAGAAGAAGCTAAAATCATGAAATTTAAAAATGGAGTTCTAGAAGGTACTGTTCAATACAAAGAACGTCGCATTATTCAAATGATGATTGAAAATACACAAAATCATACTTTCACACAAATAAGCCCCAAAGTTCTTGAACAAAACAGTAAAGGTTACGTTTTTTTACAAGATCTTAAAAATGATGGTCAATTTATGGAATTAGATTGCGCTGTTATTAAATAGTTTTATTTAAGCGTTACAAATTTTTAAAAAACTATCGACTTCTAATGAAGCCCCACCAATCAAAAAACCGTCGACGTGGGGTATTTCTCCCAATTGCTTCGCATTATCTGGCTTAACACTTCCGCCGTATAAAATTTCAAATTGATTAAAACCTAAAGCTTTCATTTTATTATAAATTTGTAAGTGAACTTCTTTAACTTGTTCAGTTGTTGCGACTTTACCCGTGCCTATCGCCCAAACTGGTTCATAAGCAATTACAATTCTTTTCGCATTATCAATATCAGAAATGACTTCAGTCAGTTGTTTTTCGCAAACATTTTGCGTTTGATTATTTTCACGTTCTGCTAATGTTTCGCCGATGCAGTAAACTGGAATTAAACCTAATTCTTGAACTAGTTTTATTTTTTTATTTAAAGCAGCTGAATTTTCGCTAAAAAACTGACGACGCTCACTGTGACCTAATAATACGGCTTTAGCGCCCATGCTTTTGGCGATTTCAGCTGAGTTTTCACCTGTAAAAGCGCCAGATTTTTCTGTATGAACATGTTGTGGACCAACAACGACTGTTGTCGATTTAAGTTGATCAACAACAGTGGATAGAGAAAAATTTTGCGGGAAAATGAAGACTTCATGTTGATCAAGAAATCCGTTAGGGATTTGTTTCTTAAATTGATCACAAAATGCAATTGCATCTGCCGGAGTTTTTTGAAGTTTCCAGTTCGCTGCGAATATCAAGACTCCACATCCTTCTCAGATTGTTTGCGCGGTCTTAGAACTTCTAAGCCAGGCAATTTCTCACCTTGTAGATATTCTAAGCTTGCACCGCCGCCAGTTGATATATGACTCATTTGTGACGCAAAGCCTGAGGCTTCGGCTGCTGCTGCTGAATCACCACCACCAACAATTTTAAGGCCTGTGTTTTTTGCTAAAGCTTCTGCTACTGCGAATGTTCCTTTTGAGAACTCTTTGGTTTCAAAAACTCCCATTGGACCGTTCCAAAAGATAGTCTGCGCAGTTGCTAAATAAGTTGTGAAATTTTGAATTGTTTTTGGACCAATATCTAAGGCCATGCGGTTTTCGTCGATGGCTGCGCCAGTTGTGGTTTGTAAACTGGCTGTATCACCAAAAGATAAACTGGTTAAGTGATCCACTGGCAATAATAAAGTTTTACCGCGGGCTTCAATACGGCTGATCATCTCTTTAGCGTATTTTAGTTTTTCTGTTTCAACCAATGATTTACCCACTGGGATATTTTGCGCTTTTAAAAATGTGTAAGCCATAGCGCCGCCAATGACAAATCCATCAACGATATCCATTAATTTTTCAATCACCGGAATTTTATCAGAAATTTTTGCTCCGCCTAAAATTGCCACATATGGTTTTTTAGGATGGTCAAATAATCCATCTAACATTTTGATTTCTTTTTCAATTAGAAATCCAATTCCTTTTTTACCAGGCATAATTTCTGGAAAAGCATGAATACTAGCATGCGCCCGGTGCGAAGCCCCAAATGCATCGTTAATATAAATATCTGTGTACGAAGACCACTGCACGGCTAGTTCATTTTTATTTTCAGTTTCACCTTCGTCATAGCGTAAATTTTCTAAACAAATGATCTGATTTTTCATTGGTCCATAAAGAATATGTTTAACACCTTCTGAACTAGGTTCCTCCATCAGGACTACTTCAACATTCAAAAGTTCACTTAATCTTTTTGCCACAGGTTCCATTGAATATTTTTTATCATCAGCTGATTTCGGACGACCTAAGTGCGAAGCAATAACTAGTTTCGCTCCTTTTTCCAAGCAATACTTAATTGTTGGAAGGCTTGCTGTGATTCGTGTTTCGTCTGTAATTTTTCCGTCTTTTAATGGCACATTAAGATCAAGACGTAAAAAAACAGTTTTACCTGTGATTTCAAAATCTTTGATCGTCTTAATGCCTTTTAATCCTTGCGACATACTATTGACCCATCATGTATAAAGCCATATCAACCATACGGTTTGAAAAGCCAGTTTCATTGTCATACCAAGATAAAACTTTACCCGTTCTGTTGCCTACAACCATTGTGGTTTTTGCATCAACGATTGATGAGTATTTATTTCCGTTGAAATCGATACTGACAAGTTCTTTTTCTTCTACATTTAATACGCCTGCTAATTCGTTTTTCGCTGCACTTCTTAGCGCCTCATTAATGCTGTTCGCAGTAATATCTTTTTCTGTGTTAAATGTAAAATCGACTAAACTAACGTTTGGTGTGGGCACGCGCACTGATAAGCCATCAATTTTACCTTTAAGCGCTGGTAAAACTAAACCTACAGCTTTTGCTGCGCCTGTTGTTGTTGGAATCATTGATACTGCCGCTGATCTAGCCCTGCGTAAATCTTTATGAGCTGAATCTAAAATGCGTTGATCATTTGTGTAAGAATGGATTGTCATCATTGTGCCGCTTGTGATGCCAAAAGTTTCATAAATCACTTTAGCCAGTGGCGCTAAACAGTTAGTTGTGCAAGATGCATTTGAAATCACAGTGTGTTTCGTTGCATCGTAGTCTTTGTGATTGATACCGTAAACAACTGTTAAATCAACACCGTCTGCAGGCGCTGAAATCATAATTTTTTTAGCCCCAGCGGTAATATGTTTTTGGTAATCTTCTTTGCCTTTAAGGGCACCAGTGCATTCCATAACAAATTCAACACCCCATTGTTTCCACGGGATTTGTGCTGGATCTTTTTGTTTACTGACAGGAATTTTTTTGCCGTTGACGATAAGATTTTCGCCATCGTGTGAAACTTCACCATCAAAAATACCATGAGCTGAATCATATTTTAATAAATGAACCATACCTTCTAAATCATCTAACGAATTAATTCCGACGATATCTAATTTCTGCTGAGCCGCTCTGAAAAATACACGACCGATGCGTCCAAAACCGTTGATTCCCACTTTCATTTTCGCCATTTGATATCTCCTTAGTTGATTTTTATTTAATAAATACTTTTTTTAAATTAGTTGATAATCTTTTTAAACATTTTTCGTGCATTGACATTTGTTGCTTCTGCTAGTTCTTCAATCGTTACACTTTTTAGTTTCGCGACCACTTCAGCCGTATGCACCATATAAGCGGAAGTGTTCGATTTTCCACGCATCGGAACTGGCGCTAAAAAAGGCGCATCAGTTTCAACATGCAAGCGATCAAGCGGAATAATATTTTGCACTGTTTCACGCAAGCTATCCGCATTTTTGAAAGTGACCACACCCGATATTGAAATATTAAATCCTAATTTTAAAGCCTCTTCCGCTAGCCAGCCAGTTCCTGTAAAGCAGTGAATAAGACCCTTCGCTTTACCTTCATACTGCTTTAGAATATTAATCGTGTCTTGTTCAGCATCACGGGTATGAATTTCAACAGGCAGATCTAAATCAATTGATAATTGTAACTGGTCGTGAAAGGCATGAATTTGTTCTGCTTTTGGTGATTGATTATAGTAATAATCTAAACCAATTTCACCTATTGCTACAACTTCAGGTCTGTGGGCATTTTCTAAAATATATTTTTTGACCTCTTCAGAATACTTAACACCTTCGTGGGGATGAACCCCTAACGTGCAATACACTGACGGGTAATATTTTTGCGCAAGACTCAAGACAATGGGTAAATCTTCTGGTTCAGTCCCAATGGTAATGATTCTTTTTACGTTCTGGCCCAATGCCTTTTGTATTGCAAAGTCTGAACCACCTTCAAGACGGTCTAAATGACAGTGGATATCGATCCATTCACAATTTGGAAATAACGGACTAGTTAGCTCTTGCATGAGTCACCCATAAGTTTTCAAGCACAAGAACACTATCTGAATTGTGTTGAATGTCCTTTTCAGCTTGTATTAAAGCCTCTGAAAAAAATGATAATTTATCCGAAGAAATAAACATTAATTTTTGTAGCACTTGATTTTGATCATGATGGATCACTGATTTTTCATCGCCTGTTTTCATCACCATCAAATCACGAACAATTTCTAGCCAAAAATTTAGAGTCAGCACTGCTTTTGAACGTTCTTTGTATTTGTCGCGCCAATCAGGTTGATTTAAAAAATCTTTTTGCGTCCAAAAACTTTCAAAAAAATGAAACAAATCAGTTCGTTTTGTGACTTGGTCAGCTTGAATCATACTTTTTAGCTTTTCTATTTGACCCCTAGCCGATTTGTAAACCCAAAGGTCAGCTTTGGGATGAATTTGCGCTAAGTCAGTTTCATTGAGGCTTTTAAAACGAATAATTTGTGCGCGGGAACGAATAGTAGCTAGCAAGGAATTTAATTCTGAAGTGATTAAAATAAAATAGACATTATCCGAAGGCTCTTCTAAAGTTTTTAGTAATGCATTTGCCGCCTGTGGATTTAATAATTCTGCTTCATCAATTATGATCACGCGATTTTGATTTTTTTGCGATAATGATAAAAAATCGAGAACATCACGAACTTGTTCAATTTTGATTAATGATTTTGAATTGGCTTTTTTGACTGTCGTATCTTTAACTTTGCCAGACTCTGTTGATAAAACTTTTAAATTTTCAGATTGCTCTTTCGCAACACGAATACATGACCCACAGACTCCACATGCCTTAGATCCTTTTAATTCACAAATTAAAGTTTGTGCGTAAGCTAGTGCAATCTTTTTTTTGCCAACACTTTCAGGGCCAACAAAAATCAAAGCCTGCGGCCATCTTTTTGAAAGTACTAATTGATCAAGCTGTTGGATTGATTGTTCATGGCCAATCACTTCATCAATTAAGATAGCCATTTTAAGCCTCTTAAGTGATTCATTAAAGTTTGAAATAATTCATCAGGTGTTTTTGAAGCATCTAACACGAGCCAATCTTTTTGATTTTGTTTTGATTGTGTCAAAAATGACTGTCTGACTTTTTCGTGAAATGTTTCAGCTTCGGCTTCGATGCGATCTTCAGATAAACCAGTTGTGCTTGATCTTCCCGTTCGTCGTTTTTTAGATTCTTCAACTGATAAATCAAGTAGCACTGTTAAATTTGCACTGAGATCTTGAGTTGAAAAACGATTCAACCATTCAACGTGTTCAGTTGATAGGCCGCGACCTCCGCCCTGAAAAGCCACTGAACTAGCTGAAAAGCGGTCACAAAGAACCCATTTTTTTTCTGCCAATGCAGGCTTTATGACTTTAGCGACGTGTTGGGCACGACTGGCCTGATAAAGAAGAAGTTCTGCTCGGTCAGTTGGTGGTTCAGTTTGTTGTTTAAGAATTATGTCTCTTATTTCATCACCTAGCAGGGTTCCGCCAGGTTCTCGGGTCATAACGACAGGTTGATTCATTTTTTGCAAATGTTCACACAGTCTCTTCATAAGAGAGGATTTGCCTGAACCATCTAAACCTTCAAAGACCACGAAAAACATTTTTAAGGTATGTCCTATACTGTTCATTTTGTCACTCTTAAACACCGCGTAATTTTAAAGCTTACTAGACGAGAATGAACTGTTTGGTTAAGTTAGCCTACTACTTGCAACTATAAGTTGAAGAGATCACCAAGGAGATCACATGGTTACTTTTATTGCTACTGTTCACATTATTGCTTGTTTAGCTCTAATTGCACTTGTTCTTATTCAAGATTCTAAAGGTGGTGGAGTGTTTTCTTCACAAGGCTCTTCAAGTTCAGTTCTTGGTGCTAACGGAGCGACTTCATTAGCAAGCACAATGACTAAAATCATATCCGTAATTCTTGTTATCACTTGTATTTCTTTAGCTATGCTTTCAGCGCGTGGTCAGAAATCAATTCTTGATTCAGGTGTAGCTTTACCTCCTCCAGCACCAGTTGAAGCCGCTCCATCAGCTCCTGCTGATACTGCACCGGCAACAGCAACAGAAACTCCAGCTGCGACAAAGTAGATATAAGTTGAGATGTGATTAATGAAAAATAAAATCATCATTGGGCTGATTTGCCTAGGATTGATATTGATTGGTTTTTCTTTGGTCTCTCCAGAGAAATCTTTCGATTTGTTTTCAAATTCTAGTTTAGCTAAAATTACAGATATCCAATCGGAACAAAGTTCTGGCGTTAAAACCCACGGTCTTGATCAATACGAAGAAACAATTGCCAAAACGGGAATGAAACTTCGCCATCTTGATATTGTTAAAACTTTGCAGGAATCAGAAGTTGTTCTTGAACTGACGGAATCTAAAGGTCAAGTTCGCTTACTTGAAAATTCAGAAATTCTCATTGAAAAAAGTGATGATCAGACTTTATTAATCACTGTTCGTTTTGGTGATATTATCGTTGAAAAGTTCGGTGCATCACCGTCTTTCTGGGTCAGAAAAGATGGCCGGCAATTAACGGCTCAGGATTATGCTTTATCCAGTGAAAAAAATATGGAAGTGTTACGATCTTTAGGGCAACAACAGTCTGTGGCCTCAGACAACAACACTTTGTCGCAAGCTAAAATTGAAGAAATTTTATCCAGTAAAAAATCTGATTTTTTTCGCTGTTACGGTCAGCTGATTCAAAAAGCTGAACTGGCGCAAGGCCAAGTTTTGATTTCATTTGAAATTTCAAACCGTGGGCAAGTGATCAAAATAGATATCGCTAGATCAGATATTGAAGACAAATCATTTAAATCTTGTCTTGTCGAAGTTGTCGCCCGAATTAAATTTCCTAAATTCGAAGGAAAATCAGTGACCACTGTTTTCCCACTCAAATTTGATTAATGAGTCTACTAATTAGGCTGTCTAATTAAAATCTCTGACGTAATCAGTATCTGTTCTCACCCAAGGTTCAAAAAGACCTTCTAGTTGATAAACATGACCGTTTTCAACGACTTTTTCTTTAAGTGGTTCAACTTTTGTATGCCACGTCATTGATATTTTATTTTTTTCAATTAAATAATTCTTAATCATTTCAAAAGAAGATAGCCCCAATACCCGTCTGCGAATCAAATCTTCAAAGCTTTTAATAATCTGCCCGTTTGAATAATTGTATTTTTGCTCTAAAGACTGAATCACATAACCTAATTGCACCAATGAAAGTCTTTGATCTTGAACTAAATCCAAAGCCATTTGAAAAGTATCGTAAGTGGCAAAAGTTCTACGACCGAATTTCATGTAATAATCTGGATCAGTGTCAGTTGCTAAATTAATATAAACTTTTTCAAGTGGATCCTGAATCGGAATTATAGCCTGTAGTCGCAATATTTCTTCAATTTGCGATGTTGTAATGCCTAAATTTTCTAAAAGTTTTTGTAGCTGTGTTGGTGTATGACGGCGCGAACACACATCAGAAAATAAATTATAAATCAAAGCATCAGATTCTGAATCGTCACCAAAACAAATCATTCGGACTTCAGCATTTAATTGCGAACGTAATTGCAGTAAAGCCTGCAGCTTATAGCCAATTTGTTTTTTTAAAAATAGTAATCTAGACGGTGCTAAGTTTTTTAAATTGTCTTTATAGAACATTCCTAAGGGTTCAATTTGATCGATTGCAAATTTTTCAACAATTTTTGATTCCATTTGCGGCGGGGATGCTGATACAAAAAATAAGGGGAAATGAGTTTCATTGAAATACTGTTTTCTGGTCTCAGCTAAACTTAAAAGAAGTTCAGATGTGCCTGGAATATTTTTTTTGGTCAGTGATTTTTCAAAAATTGTACTTAAAAGACCTTTAAATGAATCAATCGATGTGTCCAAATAGGTTTTATCCAAATCCCAAACGAAAACTTCGTTGTACTTGGTAAAATCAATTTCTGGCTTATAATTGAAATAAACCACATCCAGGTTCATTTCAGCGCTGTTTCTCCACTTTTTCATACACTTTTATGATACAAGAAGACCTCATGATTGCCAAAAGAAAGAAAATGATTTAGCACCTAGACATGAGTTTAGATTTAGTCCAACTTTTACTAGATAAAGCTGCAGGCAGCGACAGCCTGACTGATGGCACTTCACTGATTTCAGATTGGCTTACAGCTAAAAAAATTAAAAGTACTGACTTGAATCCAATACAAAGCCTTAAAACTGATCTGCACTGGAAACTGCTTAACACAGCGGTCCTGTGTTTAATTGAATTAAAAGCATCCTATTCTGAATCTATCAAGACAATCGATTTAATCACTGATCTTATTTTAATGGGTCACAGCAAAGTTCTTTTTGAGAAGACGCAGTCATTTCAAAACTGGACTGATCATCTTTATCAACTTCGGTATCCAGCCACTGTAAAACGTGATCAAGATCTTAAACAGAAGTTTGAAACGCTGCCTTGGCCATATGGGTCTAAAACAAAATTTGAACGTCGTGGTGATCGTTCTGGTGTTGAATTAAAAGTTTTTATAACTTCAGAAGCAGATTTAATCAAAGTGATGTCTTCACTTGAGCGTGTCCAGCAGCAAATGAAGGATTCTTAAATGGCATTGCCAGAATTTAAAAAAATCTATATAGACCAGGTTTCAAATGATTCTGATGTTGTTGCCAATGTTAGACGATTATACCCAAATGACATTATTGAAGTTGTTTCATCTGATTTTATTAACCAACATCGTGGGTCAATGACAGCCGATGAATTTAATCTATCAAAAAAAACATTATTCTTAACTGAATTTAAAGGCCAATTTTTTAAACGCTGTCCTGGGGCCACGCAGAAAAAAACTTTAACATGTTGTAACTACCATGTTTTAAATTTGGGTAGCCAGTGCAATATGAATTGCAGTTATTGTTATTTGCAAAGTTATTTAAATACTAAAATGTCATTGATCTATACGAATATTGATCAAGCGTTAGCTGAACTAAAATTAATGATGACTGAATTTCCAAATCACCCATTCCGAGTGGGCACAGGAGAAGTCATTGATTCATTATCGCTTGATGAAATCACGTTGTATTCACGAAAATTAATTGAATTTTTCAAGCCACAGACTAATTGGACTTTAGAATTTAAAACAAAATCAGACAAAGTCGATCAGTTTGTAGATCTTAAAGGCCAAAAAAATATTGTGGTCAGTTGGTCAATTAACCCGGCCTATGTGATTAATAAAGAAGAACACGGCACCGCAAGGCTACACGAACGAATAGCTGCAGCGAAAAAATGTCGTGATCAGGGTTATCAGTTGGCTTTTCATATTGATCCGATGATTTATCATGAAGACTGGAAAAATAATTATGGTGAATTAGTTGATATAATCACATCAACTTTCACGCCTGATGAAGTCGGCATTATTTCAATAGGCACATTAAGATATCAGCCCGAACAACGCCACATGATGCGCGAACGTTTTGGTTTGGATTCACTGGTCACCCAAGCTGAAATGTTTCCTAGCGAAGGCAATAAATTACGTTACGATGCGCACTTACGGGCTGAGATGTTACAATTTGTTTACCGAAGACTGAAAAGTAAAAATGAAAAGTGGAATGCTTTTTTCTGTATGGAAACACCGGAAACTTGGATTTCATCATTAGAAAAAATCCCGATGCAAATTCCTGAAATCAAAGACATGTTTAAACCCCTACCTGTTGTGAGACAAGTAGAGGTTTCTGAGGGGAAGTAGGGGTTATCTTCCTTTATATTTTTAAAAATTATTCAACGATCCAAAGTTCGATTTTATTGTAAAATTTATGTTGACTATGATTAGTCATATCTAATCTTTCGACTGATACTGTTATGCCAATATTTTTTAGCTCATTTGCATAATATTCAGCAGCAGCTTTATCACTAGCAAAGAAATACCTAATAGAATTCATATCGGGCATATATCTTTGATCTAGATACTGTGTGTAATCGACTTTTCCGCTATAGTCTGACAACTCAGTATAAACTTTTTTAGCCTTTACCACATTTTTATGACAAGAACTACAGTGGTTTAAAGCTTGTGGTAATAATTCTATTCTTTTAAAATCATCAAAAATATCGGCTTGTGCAGTTAGCGAAGTCAAAAATACTGTTACCAAAATAGTCATTAAAGCTTTCATAAATTTATCCTTTTTTTTGTTGTTATGTTATTTTTTTGAATAACGTTTATGAACCTAAATTATCAGGGTATCGGTCACACCAACATGAACAAAAGTGAACAAACACCTGTCGACAAATAAATGTCAATTTATGTATATTAGACTTAAAAAGCTTTATAATGCTTTAAACAGGTTTTGGCCTTGCAATTGATATTTGTATGAAAAACTATATTAAAATTATCTTAGTTCAATTTATT
>JAYSQO010000131.1:0-19076 GCA_043721535.1 Bdellovibrio sp.
TAGTCATTTTGTACCACCCGAAAACCAAAGCAATACTACCTAGAATGAAAAAAAATATTTTTAAATTAAAAATTTTAGTTTTTAAATCTTTTTTAACAAATTTAATGAAAACCATCCAGTGAGGATGATATTTTATATCTAAAAAAAGCTCTTTAATATATTCTAAAAGCTTTCCTTTTTTTTGCAACTGTTTTGACTGTTGTTGGATAACTTTAAGGGTCTCGGCAAATTCAGGGTCTTCTTCCGCAAGAACATCTTCTAAAAACTTAAGGTTGTCAGAATACGCGCTGGTCGTAGATGATTTTTTAGAAAAAAACTTTTTAAAATAGTTAGCCACACTTAATCCTACACCCGTCCATGGGTTAAATCCAGTTTAAATCAAAACCTTTGTCTAGACCCTACACTATTCTTATTTTTTGTTTTACCGTGTACGTTTATACTAATAGCTATGAAAACTAAAAACCGAGCCCTATCTATTTTTATTTCACTTTTGACTCTATTTATTATGTCTAGCTGTATAGCTGGTCAAATTCAAACTGCCGACAGGCCAGAATTTAGCAATGATTCACAAGTTGAATACAGCCGCGAAAAAATCAATGCTGACGGACTTTCTGAAACCGATGCAAAACTAACCGAAAAAGATTTAGAAAAATATGCTTACGAATTAGGTTTGAATCCTAAAAAAAGTTTATCTAAAGTTGAAATGAGTGACGTCAGAAATCGTAGAAAATTACGTCAATTAGAACGCACATTAGATTCCGAAAAAGAGCGATTAAGTTATTCAAAAGTTTTACCACTATTTCAGTCAGATCAGGAAAAAATTGATTACTTGTCTATTCCGTCAATCGAAGGCCGTCAAAGTTGGGTGAACAGAAATAAATTATGGTCTAGATTAAAGTCAAATAAAGATTTTCAAGATATGGTTGAATCGCAGGATTTAACTTTAGGAATGACACAAGACCTAGTTCGCAAATCATGGGGTGACCCTGATGCTGTTGAACACAGCGGTAATCCAATTTACAAAAACGAACGTTGGAAATACACCCGTGAAAGCCCGTCGTTAAATGGCTACAAGCGCGAACGTCGTTACGTTTATTTTGAAGGTGGGCGTGTCGTTGGCTGGGAAACTGAATAGGTGATAACCTTCTAAATTTAGAAGGTTGACCTTCTAAATTTAGAAGGTTATCATTGACTTATGAAGCACTATTCAAGACCCTTCGAACTAATTCTTAAAAATCGCCTTAAAGAGAAACCTCGATTTATCCAGACTGTCCTAGGCCCTAGGCAAGTCGGGAAAACATCTGGGGTTCTGCGTGTATTAGAAAAAAATTTTTCCGCTAAAGATTATGAATACTTCACTGCTGAAAATCATATTTTAGAGGCTGATTGGTTTTTTCAACAGGTCCAAAAAGCGACTGAGAATAATAAGAAAATTATCGTTTTTGATGAAATTCAAAAAATGCCAAACTGGTCTGAACTGGTTAAACAGGCGTGGGATAACCAGAAAAAACAAAAAAAACTAATGCATTGGGTATTGCTAGGATCAAGTTCTTTAAAACTAAGCCAAGGATTAAGCGAAAGCCTTGCTGGACGTTTCGAAATTATTTCAGCACCACACTGGTCTTACAAGGAATCACAAGTCGGTTTTAAAATTGGATTTGATAACTATTTAAAATCTGGGGGGTACCCTGCTGCTTATTCTTTATTAAAGGACCCCTCACGATTTAAAAAATATATGTTAGATGCGGTTTTTGAAACAGTTGTTAGCCGTGATATTTTTCATTATGCCACAATTAAAAAACCAGCTTTGTTCAGACAAACGTTTATACTTGCCAGCCAATACCCTGCCCAAGAGGTTAGTTATAATAAGTTGTTAGGACAATTACAAGAGGCAGGCAACGTTGATCAGATAAAACATTATTTAGATTTATTCACGCAGGCCTTTTTATTAAAACTTGTTTTCAAATATTCGAAATCTCCACTTTCAAGATTATCATCGCCAAAAATCATATCTTGCGCCCCTGTTTTTAATTCGCTTTTTTTAAAGCGTGAATTAACCCCTGAAGAAAAAGGCCGCGTGTTTGAATCTGTTGTAGGCAGTCAGCTTTGTGAACATTTTGATTCAGTTTACTACTGGCGCGATGGTCGCTATGAAGTAGATTATATTGTTGAAACCGATGGCGTCTTGTATGCCGTCGAAGTTAAAACAAAAACTAGAAAAAGTTCTGGTTATCTAGTTTTTAAGAAAAGTCACGCAAATGCAAAATTTTGCATGATTGATTTTGAAAATTTTCAAGAATTTGAAAAATCAGCAATTGATTTTTTAAAGAAATATTCGATTTAGTTTTTTAATATGTTGTTTCAGGATTTAATTAGCACCATTAGGATATGACCTGCCAACACCCCAGATAATACGTACAGCACCGCCGCCGCCCGCACCAATAGTAACAACAGCAACTGATGAAACTGTCTCATAACTTGCCATGTAAACGTCGATTTAGCTTGCCATAGCTGCCATAATTTCTGAAAATTCCATACAATGACACCACAGATAAAAATACAGCTAAAAATATTTTTTATGGCTATCAGTTTGGGCTTTATCAGCAAATCAGCTTTCGCATATCCTGATTTTATTTCTTACGGTTATAAATCCTGCACAGTTTGTCACTACAATGGTGTAGGCGGTGGGCCTTTGACAGATTACGGTCGAGCCCTGTTTGCCACAGAAATAGTCACAAAAACATTTATCAGTGACAAAACTACGGAAGAACAACTTTCAGCAAGTTCTGGCTTTTTAGGTTCAACAGAACTTCCCTACTGGTTCAGACCAGGATTTAAATACCGCGGTCTATTTTTAAAAAGTAATTTAGGATCAAAAGAATCAGTTGATCGTTTTATTCAGATGCAAGCTGATGTGAACCTAGCTGTTGCGCTAGATCAAAAAAATGATTACTTATTTGTTGGTAGTTACGGCTATGTGCCAACACCAGCCCGCTACAAAACATCAGTCACAGAAAAAAAGCCATCAAACTGGATATCTAAAGAAATTTATTTTCGCTTAAAAGTTGTCAAAAATTTTTGGGTTTACACAGGCCTTATGGATAAAGTTTTTGGTATCCGACATCCAGATCATACTGCCTTCAACAAAGGCATTAGTGGCTTTGGATTAAGTCAAAATGATCAAACGCATGCAGTAACGTTACATTATGCACCTAAAAACTATGAAATAGCGGCGCAATATTTTGCGGGAAATTTAAGCCAAACTGCAGAACTCAGACAAAAAGGGTTTACCGTTATGACTGAATACTTTCCAACAGAAGGTCTAAGTCTAGGAGTATCTGCTTTACAAAGTAAAAATGAATATATCAAATGGGATCGCACAGCACTTCATTCCAGAATTAGTTTTGCCAAGGGCAAATCAATTTTCGCCGAATTCGGAACACGCATAGACACCCCGCTGCAAAATAACACTATCGATACAAAAAACGGATTCTACACATACATACAAGGGCTGATAGGCTTAGAGCAGGGTTACAATTTCTTAACCACATATCAAACATACAAAGATAAATTAACATCTAACGGAACGACGAGAAATCGCCTTGGCACTGGGCTTTTATTTTTTCCTTGGCCACGTACTGAATTTCGATTCGAAGTCATCAACGATAGAACAACAGCTCAAACAAATACCAGTCCTGATACATGGAGTGGTTTAGCGCAGGTGCATTTATCATGGTAAATAGGATTGTAAAAAAATGTGTTTTTATTTTGTTAGTTACGTCATCTTTAACTTCTCATGCAGGCTTAACAATCGGCGTTCACAATAATTCTTGGCAAGAGCCATTACCTATTTCATATGTCGACACGAATACCAGCCAAGCTGTTAGTGAAGACCGTCTTGGCACTTTCTCAACAGTCAGCTTAGGCGTTGGCTATGAAGACCTTATCACAAAAAGATGGCGCTACGGTTTTGATTTACAAGCTCACTATGGAACAGTTGATCTTCATAAATTAGAATCATTTGGAAGCCCTAGAAATTATACGCAAACATTTTCTTTTGGTGGAAAAATCAACTACCGTGTTTCAAAAACATTTTCATTCGGACCACTTTTAGGAGTTCACTACAACACGATTAAAAATATTGGAAGCGGTGTAGGTTTTAGTACCTTATTAAATATGGATTTTGATATTTTTGAAGAAACTAGATTAGTTCAAACTTTGGGAACAACACAAGGCAGTAAGACTTTATCATATTCTATCGGTCTTAATCGAATATTCTAAGTTCCACTTAGAATATTAAATCCCATTAATCCAATCAGCAATTTTTATTAAGTCACCGGCGTTGATTGATGGATATCCACCAGACGGCATGTTTTTAGGACCAGGTCCGCTGAGGGCATTTGCATTACGATAATAAACCTGTGATGAGTTCACATCGCCCGGAACAGCTAATCCATTCGCCACAAAGTCAGCTTCTTGATAACTATTCCAACCCGCATGACGATGACAAAAAGTACAATTTGTTCTAATGATTGTTTTTGCTGCCAAAAATGCAGGAGTTCCCGTATCCTGAGTATTTCCATACTGACTTAGATCAGTAGCGCTGCTGTTTTCTACAGGCCCATCACATGAAATAGCTAAGGCTATGACCAAGCATAAAAATATTTTATTCATCTATTTTTTTATTGCTTTTGGCTTACCCATTGGTTTAGACGCTGCTGCTTCAGCAACAATCGGAACTGCTATTTCAATTTTGACTTCTTCGTCGACTCCCACGCCCTTATAATTCACATCTGCTATTCCGACATCAGCTAACTTCAATGTAAATTCAGAAACTAAATGATTGCCTTCTTTTTTGTATGTGCCTTTTACATTAACATCTTTGCCTTTAATATTTAAAACGCCAACACCACTACCACCCTTGCCAACGGCCTTTTTAAGAATAGCTTTAGGATAAGTTTTCGTATCCAAATATTTTTCCTTCATGTGGTCATCGCGCATAGAAATTCCAGTTTTTACACTATTCAAATCTACTTCAATATTTTCTGCGATAAAGGAGCCATCAGTTTTTTCAACAACTACGCCTTTAACAGCTGTTGTTTTCGCGACAAAATCACCTGCGGGCGTTAGTGTTACAAATATTTTTAAATCACTTTTTTGTGCTTGAGCTAAAACTGTAAAAACTGTAAAAACTGTAAAAACTAAAAATTTGTTCATAAAATCTCCTGTGACCTATACGTTATCTTATTTTAATCACAAGACAACTAGTGTACAATACAAATTAGACCAAAGACATGATCTAGTGGGCTTGATCCCAATTGTTGCCAATAGCAGAATTTACTTTTAACGGAACTTTAAGCCTTACGACATTTTCCATAATATTTTTAATAGCTGGTAAATGAATATCTAATTCGTTTGGTTCGCCTTCGAACACTAGTTCATCGTGTACTTGTAACAATAAATTAAATTTTTCACGATTTGTTTTTTCACTATGCATATAGCGATAAACATCAATCATCGCCATCTTCATCAAATCACTGGCTGTACCTTGGATCGGCGCATTAATCGCTGCGCGCTCACCAAACTTTTTAACCATGGCATTCGTCGATTCAAGCTCTGATAAATAACGTCTACGTCCGAATAATGTTTCTACAAATTTTCTCTCATTGGCCAATTCGATTGTTGATGAAATATAATCTTTAATGCCACTAAATTTTTTAAAATATTTATCAATAATGTCTTTTGATTCTATTCTAGAAATTCCCAATGTTTCGGCTAAACCGTAGGCCCCTTGTCCATATGCGATTCCAAAATTCACAGCCTTTGCAATACGACGTTGTTCTTTCGTGACGTCTTTTAGTTTCACAGAAAAAACTTCGGACGCCGTCGTCGTATGAATATCTAAGTCATCTTTGAAAGCACTAATTAAAGCTTTATCATCTGAAATATGTGCTAACACACGCAATTCGATTTGCGAATAATCCAGCGATAATAATTTTTTATTTTGCGATGTTATAAAAGCCTGTCTAACCCTTTGACCTTTTTCAGTTTTAATCGGAATATTTTGCAAATTAGGATTTGTACTTGATAGCCGACCTGTCGTTGTTAATGCCTGATTAAAATGTGTATGCAATCTTCCTGTCTGATCAACTAGTTCAGGTAAAGCATCAACGTAGGTTGATTTTAGCTTTGTTAATTCACGATAATCCATTAAATGCTGTGCTATTGGATGATTTAGTTTTTCTAAAACTTCATTATCAGTTGAATAACCTGTTTTTGTTTTTTTAAGTGCCTCAAGACCTAGTTTTTCAAACAGAATCACACCTAATTGTTTGGGTGATGCGATATTAAACTTTTCACCAGCTATTTTGTGAATATCTGTTTCTAAAGTTTTAATTTGATTTTCTAATTCAGCAGAAAATTTTTTAAGATGATCCACATCTAACTGAATACCCGATTTTTCCATAGCATAAAGAATTGGAATCATTGGTTTTTCTATTTTTTCATAAATAACTTTAATTTTTTTATCTAGAACCTCTGTAATTACTGATCTGTTAAGCAGATCAACCGCTTCAACAAAAGTTTTATAATTGTTAACTGATAAATCATCGCCTAATTCAATATTTAATTTTTTCCAAACTAAATCTTTTAAATCTGATGTGTCGCTGGCTTTTAACGTATAGCTACCCAACATTAAATCCCAATCTATTTCTGCAGACAGTGCATCCAAATAAGATAAACCAACTTCTGACCAGATTTTTTTAATATCAAATCCTGACCATTTAATGTTTTTATAATCAAATAGGGCTTCAGATAAATGACCAAAACTATAATGCTGGTTTTCAAAAATAATAAAAATCAAACTATCACTTAAAAACATAAAGAATTTTTCATTTTTCAAACGACTTTGAATGATTTCTTTTACCCAAGGAGTAAATATAAGATTTCTTTTATCAGTTGAAATATTTTGCTCGACAGCAGCGATAGGAACATTTTTATTTTCGGTTTTACTGTCAGTTTTATTTTGGCTGACAACTCCGCCGATATTTTGCTGTCCTTCACCTAAAAGTGTTTTTTCGAAGCTTTTAAAGTTAAGATCCTGTAAAAATGCGCGTAGCTCTTCAGTTTTAAAGTTTTTAATTCGAAAATCTTCAATTTTTTTCTTAATAGGTATATCGCAAACAATCGTGACTAATTTTTTAGATAAAATAGCTAAATCTTTAGCTTGTTTTATTTTTTCTAAATTTTTAACAGTTAAAGATCCAGTGTTGCCTTTTTCAATTTGTGCGTAAATGTTTTCTAAATTTTGAAATTCTTCAATTAGCTTTTGTGCGCCCTTAGGTCCTATGCCAGCTATACCAGGGATGTGATCAGATGTGTCACCAGTGATCGCTAAAAAATCAATAAACTGTTCTGGGTAAACACCGTGTTTTTCTTTTACAGCGTCTTTAGTGTAAATAAATTCTTTCATGGTGTCGTAGATAAAAACATGTTCGTTCACCAATTGGCTAAAATCTTTATCGCCACTGACGATGTAAACTTGAAAATTTTCTTTTTCAGCCATTCTGGTCACGGTTCCGATGAGATCATCTGCTTCATAGCCTTCGGCTTCGATATCTGCGATCCCAAAAAGATCCGCCACTTGTTTCAGATAAGGCATTTGCACTTGCAAGTCGTCAGGCATTTCTGTTCGATTGGCTTTGTAGTCGACATACATGTCTTTACGAAATGAAGGCTCTTTACGGTCATAACAAAACAAAACATATTCAGGATTTTTTTCGCGGATCAGTTTTATAATCATGGATATAAAACCATAGACTGCATTTACTGGGACGCCCTTAGATGAAGACAATGGGCGAATGGCGTAGAACGCCCGAAAAAACATCGAACTGACATCAACTAAGTAGATCTTTTTCATTCCGTAAAGATAACCTGAATCTATCCACTTGATCAACTCGATCAAACACCTTACGCCCCAGCCAAGAATCACATAATGAGTCTAATTTAATATCATTCGAATATTCGTTAATTTGGCGGTTTAAAATTTCTCGATCCAACAAGCCCGCATCTAAACGTTTTTTAAGTTCAATTCGCGTAAGCCCTAAGATCAGTGACATATGTTCTAATTTCATAGATTGCTATTAGAGATTTTGCTCTATTTGATGGCAAGGCCTATTGCAGGGAATTAGGACTTTTTAAATAAAATTATGACTAAGGTACTGAAATTATTCTGGAAATACAAAGATAAGGTCATGATCACCGATAAGATCCATTTTATCTCGTGCTTGGCGCTCTATATATTCAGGGTCTTTCGCCTGTTTGATTTGCAAGGCCACAAGCCCCATAGAAGCTTTCGTTTGCACCATCTGATAAGCAATTTTATCTTGATCTCTGTAAAGTCCCCAAAGTTTCCAAAGCGTCCCATTCAACAACAAAGTTGATACCAAAACTAATAGGGCCACAAAAAACACTTTTTGAGGCTGATTCAACCATCTTTCAATAATGTGGGCGCTTTTTCTGATCTGATCCATAAGGCTATTTTGAACTTATATGATCAATTTGAAAAGCACTTTATAGTCTAGTTGTTTAAATAATAAACTTACTGCTGATTTCAGATAATTTAAATTCATCGATTAATTGTTGCAATCGCTCTTGCGAAGATCTCACAACATGATTTTTGTCTTTCGAATTATGCTTGGTTGCAATAATTAATTCATTCTTCACTGAATGTTCAAAGCCAATAAGTTCTGTCACAGTCACATCATAACCTGATGCCATCAATTTTAAAGTTCTTAAAACATTAGTTAAGTGACTCCCAAATTCACGTGTGTGAATAGGATGTCTAAATAGTTCTGACAATGGATTAGCTAATAACTGCGATTTGTTTTTCCGTAGATGACTAGCCACTTCAGCCTGGCAACACGGTATCAGTACAATATGTTTGGCTTTTTTAGCTAACGCAAATTCAATGGCGTCATCTGTTGCCGTGTCACAAGCATGCAACGCAGTAACAATGTCAATAGATTCAGGGATTTTTTTAGAATCGATTGATTCAGTAACAGACACATTTAAAAAAGACATTTCTGGGAAATTTAATTTATTTGCTAGTTCAGTTGATTTAGTCACAAGTTCAGGGCGAGTTTCAATACCGTAGATATGTTTTTTAATTTTCAAAGTTTTAAAAAATAAATCATAGATAATAAAACCTAAATAAGATTTCCCTGCACCGTGATCAACTAGACTCAGAGATTCGGATTTTTCGACTGAGTCTTTAAGTAAGGGTTCGATAAACTGAAACAAATGATAAATCTGTTTCAGTTTCCTGCGACTATCTTGATTCATTTTTCCATCACGAGTCAATATATGAAGCTCTTTTAAAAGCTCTACCGATTGACCCTCTTTAATTTCTGGAAAGTTTTGAATCGTCATTTATTTATCTAAAGCCAGCTTTATCCCAGTAAACACCCATACCACCAAGATCTTCTTCAATACGAAGTAACTGGTTATATTTGGCTGTGCGCTCACTACGGCATAAAGAACCTGTTTTAATTTGATGGCAACCTAAAGCCACAGCAAGATCTGCAATCGTCACATCTTCTGTTTCACCGCTACGATGAGACATCACCGTTTTCATTTTATTTCTCTGAGCTAAACTCACGGCTTCAAAAGTTTCTGTTAATGTTCCGATTTGGTTTACTTTAACTAATAAAGCATTTGCTGCTTTTTTTTCTAAACCCATACGTAGCCGTTTTGGATTAGTCACGAATAAATCATCGCCAACTAATTGCACATTGTGACCCATATTTGCGGTAGCACTTATCCAAGAATCCCAGTCGTCTTCAGAAAAACCATCTTCGATACTGACAAGCGGATATTTCTCAGTCCATTTTCTGTAAACCGATTGCAATTCAGATCCCGATATTTTTTGTTTTTCCCAGGTATAGGCATTATCTTTATAAAGTTCTGTCGCCGCCACGTCTAAAGCTAAAAATACATTTTGTCCGGCTTCGTAACCAGCTTCTAGGATCGCTTGCATTAATAATTCTAACGCTTCTTCATTTGATTTTAAAACTGGCGCAAAACCACCTTCATCACCAACCGCTGTCGAAAGATTTTTTTTGTGAAGAATTTTTTTAAGTGTATGAAATATTTCTGAACCTGCCCGTAAACTTTCCGCAAAAGAATTGTTCACAGTAGGTACAATCATAAATTCTTGGATGTCTAAGCCGTTATTCGCATGCGCTCCGCCATTTAAAACATTCATTAACGGAACTGGCAACCTGCATGCTTGTGATCCACCCACATATCTATAAAGCGGTAAATTCACATCTTTAGCGGCAGCGTGCGCTACTGCTAGGGAAACACCTAAAATCGCGTTAGCTCCTAATTTTGATTTATTCTCAGTGCCGTCGATATCACATAAAAGTTTATCGATATAGACTTGTTCTAATACGTTAACACCCATAATTTCTGGAGCAATTTTTTCACGGACATTTTCAATTGCTTGATAAACACCTTTACCTAAAAATCTTTTTTTATCGCTATCACGTAATTCATAAGCTTCATGCGCACCAGTGCTTGCCCCAGATGGCACTGCTGCACGACCCATATGGCCATCAGCAGTTTTAATTTCGACTTCAATTGTTGGATTACCGCGACTGTCTAAAATTTCTCTGGCAACAACCCCGACGATTTCTGACATAAATTATTCCTCTTTTAATTTTTAACTAAGATTCTTTTTGAGAATCTGGTTTGTTCATTTTTTTTAATGTATCAATGCTATCAAAAATAATTTGTGGGTATTGGTTTTTCACAATATCCCAATCCACACGGCGAAAAGCTTCTTTCATTCCAGGTGTTTGTTTTTGCCCCGCTGTTAACAATGTCACTAACTGATGCGCTCGAACCATGTAATCATGAAGTCTTGCTAAATTTTGCATGACTTGATGAGCTGGCTTTTTCACAAATTCAAATTGTGCAAAATCTTGCGCTGATAATTGCACTAGATTGTCTGCATGGTAGACTGAATCTTTTGGTAACGATTCAGTCATTCGTAGTAATTCTTCATTACGACGTTGCAGTTCGCGATTTTTTTCTTCAAGGTCTTGGCTGCTTTGTTGTAATTGTCTGATCACATCTTGCATCAACTGCGGAGAAATCGAATGTGGTTCTTGTTCTGTAAAAATACTGGATTGAACTTCTGGCCAATCTAATTCGAAGCGCACATGATTCCAACGGCAATGTCCTGCAGTTAATCCAACATAAATGGGTAAAGCTTCAAACGCCGCTTTTAAATAGGTGACGACAAGTGGATATTGTTCTGCCGGTAGCGGAATATCAAAAGAAATTCCTTTGTCTGTACGAACTAAATTTTCTAGCGGTGGTTCCGGTGAAACAAAATAACTGAAGAATTTTTCTGGCTGATTGAAAATTTCTTGAGGTCTTGGCATCATGCGAAGCACGCTGTCGAGGACTCCCCAGGATTTTAACTTTGGTGTTTTATGGCCAGCTAAAATGAGAATATTTTTATCAGAAATTAATCTTTCTAAAAAAGCTTCCATATCTGGCGCATGCATCCAGTTTGATGGATCACGCAAACTGTCCCACGATAATTCGTGTTCAGCAAAAGATGACGACAAATCAATCTTTTCTGATTCGAGATAATTCAAAATACTATGGGTAATCTTGCAGCTGAAATGCACAGCGAAGAAGCTAGCTTCTGTGGTGCGGCATTGCAAGTTTTAATAGAGCGCGAAATCGATCAAAGTTGCCATGCCTAATCACTTCAGAGTACAATTTAGGCAATAATGCTTTTTTTAAGAAAAACTCTCAGAACTATTCATGAATTACTGGAAAATAGCCAGATCCCACACGCACTTATCGGTGGTTTTGCATTAGCTTGCTACGGGTCTACTAGAGCCACATCTGATATTGATTTTTTAATTCATGAGGACCATAAAAATAAAGTCTATCTGGATTTATTTAATGAATGGGAGGTTATTCTTGAAGTTAAAAATAAAACCTAATTTTGAAACTTATTTTAAATTTTTAGATGAATACTTCGCACTTTATAATATTACAATCGAATCATTATCTAAAAAAAGAAAGCCCATTCAGGGCAATCCGTTTTTACTTTAAATTCTTTTTATTATAAATTTAACCAGCTAGGCTGTCTTCTTAATCTTCTGAAATTTTGTCGCAGGATAGTTGATTTTGTTATCTAAAATCTCTTGGTAAAATGACGGAATATTTCCTGTGGGTTCGATGAAACCTTCCAGTTTTCCGTCAGGTTTTCGAATTAAATTTTGAATTTTGAAGATAGGACTGACAATGTATTTTCCTTTTTCATCAACGCCGCGAACTTCTGATATGGCACCAATTTTACGACTGCCATCAGAATATCTAGAAATTTGCACGATGATTTCGACCGCCGAAGCCACTTGCGACACTAGTGCTTTTTCACTGATTCTTGCATCACCACCAGCGGCCAAAGCTTCTAGTCTAATGATGGCATCAATCGGAGAATTCGCATGTACAGTTCCCATGCTGCCTTTATGACCGGTGTTCATCGCATTAATTAATTCTAAAGCTTCACTGGATCTGACTTCACCCACGATGATGCGATCGGGTCTTAATCGTAATGCGCTTTTTAATAAATCACGAATGGTGACTTCGCCTTTTCCCATTTGATCGGCCATACGCGTTTCAAAACGCACAATATGATCATAATCAATTTGTAATTCTGAAGAGTCTTCAATCACTAGAACGCGTTGATTATGAGGAATTCGCGAACACATTAAACTGAGTAAAGTTGTTTTACCTGAACCAGTACCACCGCTGACAATAATATTTTTTCCAAGAAACATGCACAAATCTAAAAACATCCACGCGTCAGGCGTGATTGTTCCAAATTTAATATATTCTGCTGGTGAAATTTTACTAGCTGTAAACTTACGAATACTGATGACAGTTCCTTGTCTGGAAATTGGCGGAAGAACGGCCGCAATACGCGCCCCACTAGCTGCATAACCATCAATCATCGGAAGACGTGCATCTAAGCGTGGTTCATCTAAATTGATTCTTCGACCTACTGACTGTGCAATCGTATTAATAGCGGCTTGTAAATTATCTTCATCAGGAAATTGCGCAGGTGTTAGTTCAAGATGACCATTTTTTTCAATAAAAATTTGATGAGGTCCATTGATAAGAACTTCAGAAACATTGGGATCATTCAAATATTCATCGACGGGGTGTAAAGCCCGCCTAATGACTTCTTTAAAATTTGATTGATCATCTTTTGCCATAAGTACCTAATCTGTTACCTAATTATTTGGCTTCAGTATTTGCAGCATCTGAAGCGATTTGTCGACCTAGGTTTGAATTTGTTGGCACAATGACAACTTTACCTAAGGCACCCGTTTCTGGACTTTGATAAGAGTAAACGCCTTCAATTTTAGGTTGAATCGTAAATGTTTTAACAACGCCGTAAACTGTATTATGGGTCTGAGAAAATGCGTCCATCATAAAGCTGACATTTTTTTCTTTTGTATTCAAGTTTACAACATGGATTTTGTAAACTTCGTCTTTTTTAAGATGAATCATCGCGGGAACAAATCCAGTTTCAGTTTGCATAATCACGATTTCCACAGATGGCTCCACAGGATTAACAATTTTCTTTAATGCACTGAAAATTTCAGAATCATGCTTGCCTTCGTCAACTGTCACGTTTGTAGCCGCTGGCATTCTTTGATTTTCAATACGTGTGAAATCAGTTTGTCTGCGCGACAAATCAATTGACCAATCAGCGTGAACTGTTACTTGAATAAAGTAAAAGAACGAAAATAAGAAATATTTTAAGTAAGAACTAGTGTAATTCTTTTCTGTCTTGAAATTCACTGAATTCACGAGCGACCTCCAATGCAACAAATTCTAATGCTTTTTTATCCATATTTAATAATGTTTCGATTAATTTTTTGCGATTCCCTGAACAGGCATTAATTGAATCACAGGCTTTGTTCACAACTTGAGGTTGTTGGAACATTTCAGAACTGATTTTTTCCCAATCAGAATGTAGAACTGGATCGATAGCCCCTATCGTATAGAGCGCATCAAATACGGCTTGCAGATCTCCTTGAATAAACATGTAACCTCCATGCATTGACTGCTTTAAACAATCAGCGACTTACAGGCTACTTATCGGAGGTTTTTGGAAAGACTTGAGACAATATGAGACAGTTTTTTAGAAACTAGACCTCTGGACTTTAGTTTTCTAATTAGTTCCCTTTAGATTTTTTTTCAGCTTTAAGCTGCTTATTTTTGTTTTCAATTAGCTTTTGCGCTAGGGCTGATGGCGAAGCGTTTGTTCGCATCAAATTGAGCTTTTTTTCTTTCAATAAACTTTGACCTAATTTAAGATTTGCGCTGGCAATTTTATTGATGATATCAGTTTCAAAACCACCAGTTTCATATTGCTTCATAAAATCAGGCTTAAGTTCAGATAAAATATTTTCCAAAACAACAGCTGCCGTTACTTGTACGCTGGCTGTGTCTGACTCTTGTTGAATTGTTTCGATCGATTGTTGCGTGATTTGAAACAACGTATCTTGCCATTCAACAAGATCATCCAGAGGGTTTTTCACAATTGATAGCACTTTATCTAAAAGCACGTCTTCATTCGGACGAGAAAATGTAATCAACACGCCTTCTTTTAAATATTGCGTTTGCTCATTTACTTTATAGTCATTCACTTTTCCGTACAGCAAATCACTCATTTGATCTAAATCCAAAGTTTTAAGAACTTTATAGTTTTCCTTAATTTCAATTTTACTGAATTGACGATTCGAATAACGACCTTCTAATGTCATTTGGCCTTCTGAGTTATTTTTCTCTGATGTCCCACAAGAAAATAATTGAAATAAAAAAGTGAAAGCAATTAATAATTTAAACATGCGAGACTCCTCTAAAAGTATGTGCCTACATACTTCATCTTGAACTGATCAATTTATCTGTCAATGCATGCCGAATTTAGTATCTGGACATTGGTCTTGGATGTAGTTTGTAATTAAGGGCTCGACTAGCCACACAATCAGTTTTAGTTTTAATCAGACTATGTCACACTAATTTCGCTAACAAACGAGACACCACGGAGGACCTTTTGAAAAACGTAAAAAGTAAAATTAAGTCATCAGCTAAATTATCGACGCTGATTGCTGTTATCGGATTCACATTTACAGCTTGCTCGCCGTCACCTAAGCAATTGAAGGAAATTATCGAGAAAGACCCAACAATCGTTTTTAACGCGATTGAAAAAAATCCAGATAAATTTATTGAAGTTGTTATGAAAGCTCAGCAAAATGCACAAAAAGTGGCTGCTGACAGAGCCCAAGACGATGAAAAAAAACAAAGAGAAGAAGAATTTAAAAATCCATTGCAGGCTGCTGTCGAAGATGGCCGTGTGATTTTTGGAAATAAATCAGCAGCGATTACAATCGTTGAATTTTCTGACTTTCAATGCCCATATTGTTCGCGTGGTTACCAAACAGTTAAAGAAGTAATGAAAGAATATGGCGATAAAGTTCGCGTTGTGTTTAAACATTTACCATTAGACTTTCATCCCCTCGCAATGCCCGCTGCTAGATACTTTGAAGCCTTAGCGCAACAAGATCATGCCAAAGCTGAAAAATTTCATGATGCAGTTTTTGAAAATCAAGGGATGCTAAAAGATAAAGGCGAAGTTTTTTTCAAAGAAACAGCTAAAAAATTGGGTGCAGACATGAAAAAACTTGATGCTTCATTAAAAGATGGTGCTATACAAAAAAGAATTGATGCTGATATGGCGGAAGCTCGTAAATTTAACATGAGCGGAACGCCAGGCTTCATCATTAATGGAGTTTCTTTACGTGGTGCCTATCCGTTCCCTGCATTCAAAGAAATTATTGATCAACATTTAGCCAAAGCGAAGTAATTTTTTATCGTTTTAGCCTGTAAGTATTGAATTCGTATAGATTATGCTTAAACAAAAAGGGTTGGATTTTTTCCGGCCCTTTTTTATTTTTTGTTTGGCTTTAAATCGGCACTCATATTGCAAATTGTTCCCATTGACTAAAAAAAACCAACTAGTCATTAAAAAAGGGGACAAAATGATCCAAGCGATATCAAAAAAGAAGACTCAAAGCTGGGTGAAACTATTACTGATCGTAAACTTAATCAGTACACTAGTTAGCACAACCGCATTTTCCGAACCTAGTGAAATCAAAACACAAAAATTAGTTCGAACCACTGAATCAGGTGTTAGCTTAAACACACAGCTCTCAAAAAATACTTACAAACAAGAAGAATACCAAGCCTCATATACTGTAGAAGTCCCCTATCAAGTTGAAGAAACCTACACAGAACAAGTTCCCTACACCGTTGAAGTTCCTTACACAGATTACGAAACTGATTACCGCAATGAATACCGCTGCGAAAATGTAACCCGCTACCGCGAAGAATATCGCTGCCATGACGTCACCCGCTACCGTGAACGTTGTGAAACCAAACAAGAATGCTATCTTGTTCCTGGAAAGCCAGGACAATGTCGCGAAGTCGAAGAATGTGGAGCGAATGCTCATGGTCAACGAATTTGTAAAACTCGCAGAGTTTGCGATTCCGATAGTGAACCACAAAGACAATGTCAAAATAGACAAGTTTGCGAACGAGAACCCTACACAGATCGCGAATGCAGAAACGAAAGTGTTCCTTACACTGAACAAGAATGTAAAAATGTAAGTGTTCCTTATCAAAAACCAGTGACAAAATATCGCACTGAAACCCGTTACAATAAAGTCACCAAAACACGAACTGTCACTAAATACCGCACAGAAGATCGTTGCTGCAGAACAGAAACAAGAACTGTTTTTGATAAACAATTACAATTTAATGTTGAACTTCGTTTTCCTGAAAATTCAATTTTGAGCAATCAAGAAAAAGATAATATTCAGGTTAAATTAAAACAGGTTAACCCTGTTAGTTTTGAAATCGAAAATCTAAATTCAGTTCATCATTACAAAATTGCCAATACAAAAATCACTGGCAGCAATGTTGTGATTGATCTAGCACTTCAACCCCATTTGAATTTAACTAATGCAGGAATTCAGTCTATTGGATTAACAAAATTAGATGTGAACAAACATACAGAATTACTTGATGTTGTATTAAAAGATCTGATTCAAAATCCAAAAGTAAGTACATCTGTTCAAATCGACTTAATTGACCAATCTAATCAGTCACTGATTGAAAGCTTAACCCCAACAAAAGCAGATGGTCTATACAGTGCTCAATCAACATATAAAATTCAAAAAAATATGAAAATTGATGTAATTGTTAAAGTCATCAGAACTGGGATTGTTGTTGATAACCAATCGATTCAATTTGATGTTATCAGAAAAATTGATCGCACAGAACTGACTGAGGAAAATTTATTAAAACTAAAAGATAAAAATCAAATCATCTTGTCATCAGAAACAACAAGCCCAGCCATTAGTATTACAGTTAATGATTTAACGACAATTTCTGAACACGTGCAGTCTAAATACGTTCTTACGCTTGGCGTTCAGCATTCAAGCTTTAAAAACGGACAAAAGGTCGTTCTTATTAAAGATAAAATTCTTAGCAAACTAGGAACATATCAAATAACTGATTTATTAAGTGCGCAAGACATTAAAACTTACATGAAGAAAGGTTATAACTTTGGTTTTCAAGTTGTTGTTGAGCGCAGTGTGAAAGTAAATGATGCAAATCAAACGATCAAGATTACACAGCAAAATGTTAACGTGATTAAATAATTACTTTTAAAACTTTATTTGTTAAAATAACTTCGCTTCTTGAGACATCAACAAGAAGCGGAGTCACTATAAGGCCTTTACCGATAGCTTCTCTTAGCAATCTTCCATATTCAGGATCAAATTCATCACAAGGCGAAAAAACATCAACATCTGATCTTTGCACTGTAAAGATCAGTTCACATTTATGCCCTTGTTTTAAAAGATGCATCATATCACGTATATGTTTTTGCCCCCTCTCTGTCACAGCGTCAGGAAACTGCGCATGAGATTTTTTTCCAATAATGGCTTTATAAGTTGTATTTTTAATTTCAATAAAATGCTTTTTAATTTTTTCATTATCTAAATCATCTTTTTTAAAAACAAATACACCGTCTAAGCGTGACTCTTTAGAAATTTTATATTCGGGTTTATAAAACGTGTATTCTGACCAGTGTTTTAAAAATGGTTTCCCAGTTTTAAAAGAATTTTGAATCTCTTCAGTGACAATTTTATTTGGATTTGACGTGTTCACACCGACCCATGTTCCATCTACTGTTTGAATCGATTCTAATGTGCCCTTAAGCTTTTTAGTTTCATCACCATGCAATGAAAACCAACACTTTTGTGACTTTGCTGCCACTTTATCAATGACACCTTTCATAGACCCTGTATTCGGAACATGAATAGTGACTTTTTTAGTTTTATTTTTTTCATTAACATATTCTGCTGTATATTCCACATCTGCAAAAAAACGTTTGTAGCGTGATAGTAATTTTCCTTCGATCAGTTCTTTTTGAAATTTCATAAATACCAGTCTACCAATTCCAATAGAATGTATCTAGCTCATTTTAAGCGATAAAAGCGGATAGTATTCCGTTTTTTACTTGATAAAAGCGGAATACTATCCGATAATATCAATATGGATAGGTATATCAAAAAACATCTGTTAGAATACGCAGACAAAAAAATCATATTACTAACTGGCCCAAGACAAGTCGGGAAAACGACTTTGACTAAAAGCCTTAATCAATCACTAGCTTACTACAATTATGACGTTAAAGATAATTTTGAAGTCTTTCAAAAAAGTCAGTGGGATCGATCGAAAAAACTTGTTGTTTTTGATGAGCTTCACATAAAAAAGAATTGGAAAAACTGGCTAAAAGGTATTTATGATAACGGTGAACTTAAAAATCAGCAAATCGTTGTTACAGGAAGTTCAAGATTAGATATTTCAAAAAAAATGGGTGATTCACTGGCTGGACGTTTTTTTTCATA
>JAYSQO010000132.1:0-7232 GCA_043721535.1 Bdellovibrio sp.
AAATTTCAATTAAGAATATGGGATCACAAGCGGCACAATTGATGTCTAGACAGTGGGAAATCACTGATGGTCTTGGCCATATCGAAGAAGTTCGCGGTCCAGGTGTAGTCGGACTTCAACCTAAAATTTCACCGAATCAAGTGTTTGAATATGAAAGCGCCTGTCCGTTAACAACAAGCACTGGAAGCATGAAAGGATTTTTTCATTTCATGGGTGATGACGGCGAACCATTTGCAATTGAAATTCCAGAATTCTATTTAGTCGCACCTCAATCAGTGCATTAAGATCTTATGGATACCTTAAGAAAGTCTTCCATTGATAATTATCAAATGAAACAATAGCCATTTTTTTATCGTCAGTCCGCTGATAAACATAACGTTCATGTAAGCGTCCGGCTTTCCCGAACCAAAATTCAATTTCTTGTGGAACTATTCTATACCCGCCCCAGTTTGGTGGACGTGGAATTTTTTGATTTACGAATTTTTTTTCAAATTCTTGAACACGGCTATGAAATTCATCAAAGTTTTTTAATGGCTTTGATTGGATTGATGCCCATGCACCAATCTGACTTAAACGTGCCCGTGAATTAAAATATTGATCTGATTCAGTAGCCAGAAGTTGATCAACGTGGCCTTCGATACGGATTTGAATATCAAGGTGTGGCCAAAAAAATGTAGCTGCCACAGCTGAGTTGCTTGAAAGCTCTTGGCCTTTACGACCATCGTAGTTGGTGAAAAAAGAAAACCCTCCGCGGTGATGTCCTTTTAAAAGAACAATTCGGCTAGAGGGTTTAAATTGCTTTGAGTTTTCATCGAAGGCTACAGTCGAAAGATTCATGGCATTGTGATCCGGAATCCCTTTAACAGTAGCTCCTTTAAATAGAGTTTGAAAATTAAAAAATGGATCTTTTTTAAAATCAAACTCTGACATTAAAAACTACTTCTTAGCTTTAGCTGCAGGCTTAGCAGGTTGATTTTTTACGATCTCTAACAATTCAACTTCGAAAATCAAAGCTGAGTTTGCAGGAATACCAGGGCGACCTGAAGCACCATAAGCTAATTCAGCTGGGATAAATAATTTATATTTAGATCCAACTTTCATCATTTGTAAGGCCTCTGTCCAACCTGGGATAACTCCGCCAACTGGAAATTCAGCAGGTTGACCACGGTCATAAGAAGAATCAAATTGTTCTCCCGTTGTTAATGTTCCTTTATAGTGACATTTAACTGTATCAGTTTTTGCAGGAGTCGCACCGTTACCTTCTTGAACAACGATATACTGTAAACCAGAAGCAGTTAATTTCACACCTTCAGCAGTCTTATTTTTTTCAAGATATTCAGCTGATTTGTTTTTATTTTTTTCGCCTTCTTCTTGTTGTTTTTTCATCGCCATTTCTTGTAATTTCATCATGGCTTTTTGAATTTCATCTTCTTTAAGTTCAGATTTACCAGCAATTGCATCAGTTAATGACGCTGCTAAAGTTTTAGGATCGATATCAATATTTTGAGCCTTAAGATTACGCCCAATTTGTTGACCGATTGCATAGCTTGCTTGGCCTTTGTCTGATTTAAGATCTGGTTTGTTACAACCAACTAGCATTACAACCGCAGCTGCTGCTAATAAAATATTTTTCTTCATGAATTCTCCGTTTCGTTTGGTGTTCGTTTTTTCTGTTTAAGTTTAACTGCCTAAATCATCAGAGCTTCAATCATGAAACTCTTCGTTTATAAAATAAACTTGTTTTCAGTCTTAAAGCATGATCGAATTCCTTGAGATTTCAAACAGATAACATGGCGCACATAACACTTTATTTTCTAGCAGTCTTTTCTCTATCTACGGCCCCTAATTGGGCCAAACTCAGTGCTATGCCTGCTGAAATCATGGGATTTTGGCGACTTTTTTTTGCATTTGTCATCTTGGCTTTGTTTGTTGTTATCAAAAAACAGAAATTTACAGCCTTAAAAGACAAAAATATTAAATGGGCTATCACTTCGGCCTTTTTTTTCTTTTTGCACTTATGGTCATACAAGTACGCTGCTAAAAATACTTTAGTGGCTAATATGATGATTTTATTTGCCAGTAATCCGATTTGGGCCTCATTAGGTGGCTATCTTTTCTTTAAAGAAAAACTCAGTTTGCGCACAGTAGGATCTTATTTAATAGCCTTAGCAGGAATCATTTTGCTGTTTTCGGACTCTTTTACGGTCTCAAACGAACAAAACTTTGGGAATATGATCGCCCTTTGTTCTGCATTTTTCTATGCGGCCTACATGCTAACAAGTAAGCAAGCTAGACAAACCATGAACAATACAAACTACGCTTGCGTTCAATATTCAGTGACTGCTGTTTGTTTTTTAATCTTAAGTTTGATCACACAATCTAATTTTATAAACTACGGAACTATTTCTTGGCTCGCTTTAGCGGGAGTTGTTTTAATTTCAACCCTGATTGGGCACCTCAGCTTCACTTATTTAGTTAAACACATGAATATCAGTTTAATGACCTGTGGGAAGCTGATCGAACCAGTTATCGCATCTGTTATTGCCTATCTTGTTTTCAGCGAAAAAATTGGTCAAAATGCAGCTTTATCTTTTAGTTTAATTGCCTTTTCTGTAGCCAATCTTTTTTGGCCTCAAATTAAGGCGCATATTAAAGCCTCATTTGTCTAAAAGTAAGCGCCATGGCATGAAACTAAAAAAACATTTACATCAGCTTTGAACAGGCACAGGATAAAGTTGATTAGACTAAAGACCCAAATGTCTTGGGTCACAAAAAAACAAAAGGAGTTCTCATGAAACTATTAACAATCGTTGCTGCTTTAGCACTAACTATGTCTGCGCAAGCTGACAACAACGCGACAACTGCAACTACAACGACGACAACAGAAACTACTACAGCAGCTCCTGTTGAAGCTGCAAAAGCTGCAACTAAAAAAGTTGTTAAAAAAGTTAAAACAACAACTACAGAAGTAAAAGCTGACGCAAAAGCGACTGCAACTGATGTTAAAGCTGCTGTTGAAGCTAAAAAAGAAGAAGCTAAAAAAACTCACTAGTTTTTAAAGTTTTACTTTTGCAAAAAAGCTAATGGATCAAACCATTAGCTTTTTTTTTATTCAAATGTTACAGCTAAAAATTTCCGATCAACATAAAAAATATCATGGCGATAATTGTCGGCGGTAAAGCCGCAATAAATAATTTCACAGAATTTAAGGCTCCATTTTTAAATTTAGGTCCTAATATCGAAAATCCAGCGGGATTCGGCGCATTCGCTAATATTGTTAATCCACCACCACTGATCGCACCTGAAACCATAGCCCACTTTGATGTTTCACTTAAGCCCTCAACTTGCGACCCTAAGAATGTTAATGCCGCATTATCAGTGACTGCTGTTAATGCCGTGGAAACAAAATATAATGTTGTATCTTGAATCGCTGTCAAAATGGGTGTTAACCACCATTTTTGCATCGATCCGAACACAATTAATCCCGCTAAGAAAAAAGCCACTAAAAAACCTTCTTTAAATTTCAAGCCATCTTGATATTTTTTTGTCACAGTCGTTAAGCCAATAAATATCAAAAATAAACCCATAAAAACTTTTTCATAGTGCGAAGTTAAAACAATTAGAATTAAAAAAACAACGTGACTGATTGTGACCCAATAAGGAATTGCATAGTGTTCGTCTTTCAGCAGGACTAAGCCATTTTTGATTTTTTCTTTAAATAAAAATACAAATAAAATAACATTAGTTAACACTGCACAAATAACAGCTTCGCCTAAGTTAATAAATACATCTTTCAAGCCCCAGCCAAATTTTTCAGCCACTATCAATATAGGCGGAGCCGCAAAATGCGTAAGACCACCACCAATCGAAATATTCACAAACAGCAAAGCTAATATTGGGTACAGTAGTTTTTCATCTTCCGTGTTAATCATTCGATAAATTAATAAGGCTAATATTGTAATAGCTGCTGGCTCGGTGATTAACGAACCCATTAAAGGGCCAACCCCTAAAAGAACAAAGACCTGAATTAATTTTTCATCTACAGGAATGATTTTTTTTAACAAAGAACATAACGATAACAGAAATTGTCTAGCTAAGCTAACTACGGGTCTTGTCGAAGCTAAAATCATAATACAAAAAACAAACAGCGGCTCGGTCATCTGTAAAGATTGTTGATAGTTAATAACAGCTGTTGGTCCGTCGATAAAAAACCAAGTTGCTAAGAATACAAAAGCCCAAAAACCAAAAACGACTTCAACTTCAGCCTGTAAATGAAAAAATGATTCACGGGCCGAACCCTCAGGATATTTTTTTGATAACTTTGCTAATAAAGGCGCTATAAAACTGTGAATCAGAGCTGTCGCTAAAAAAATGGTCGATATAATTTCTATTCGCATTTTAAAATCTCATTTCTTATGATAACTCAGATTATAAACAAAGATTTTTATGATCTTGTATATATTGATTTTGCTGATTAATAGCATCTTGTGAAACCTTAAAAGTCGTCTCGTCACAACGATTCTCATCAATTAATTGATCAATTCGGTTTTTCTCTAGCGGCGTAAAAGATAATTTCCACACATATTTAATCTCTAACCAATTTCGTAAATACTGACAGGTGTATTGTTTGTTCGGTGGAATATACTCACGAGGACTGCGATCCCCTTTTCTTTCGTTTTCATGACCACTCACTGGCAGTAAGTGAAATTTATTACCTAAAAAATTAGCGTACAAACAGCGTTTTAAATACTCCCAACTGTGTGCCCCTGTCATGTAAGCATTTTTCAATGCGACAACATGATCAATTTGAACTTCACTGGCTTTGTAGTAATTCATATCTGTGTATGGATCATCCCAGTCACCGGTCGTTACCGTACAGTTTGCATTCAGAGCAACATCACTTTGCGAATCACGGGCTAAAACTAAAGCTCGTGTATTCATGCATTGGCCTTTAATTGGCTTGATCCACCCGCCAAAATGTTTTTGACGGTTATATTTTATTGATGGCTGTGGGAATTTTTGATTTATTTTTTTAAAGTGATTTAAATTGATAGAATTCTTGTCGTTTTTATCTGAAGATTCGATCACATAATACTCATCATACTTAAAGTCTTCTTCAGCAAGTTGTAGAAGATCAAAACTGGCACCATAATTTGCGAATGTAATTTGCGTGGTAGCAATAAGAAGAAAAAATTGAATAACACAGAAAATCTTGAACAGGCGCCTCATCATTAAAGCTTTCACAAAAAACCCCTTCCTTGAAGTTTTTAAGATCCTGTAGTAGATTAAACCTAATTCATGGGCCAGACGCAACAACATAAAAAAACTGATAAATATAAACCCTTATTCTGCGATGTTAATTTTTATGTTAAACACCAAAAAAGTTTTAACGAATTTCAAAAAAATATTGAATCCTATGAAACACCCATTCAATTTGCACTGTGGTGTTTGTTTCTTTGTCTGTTAAGACGACCAAACGATTGGTATAACGGCTTTCGTATAAGTTATAGCGCAAGCAAATCAAATGCTTGCGCTATAACAATAAAGTCCTTTTTTCGGAATTTTCCAGCGCTTATTTGGCCCGCTAAGTTACCAAATGACATCAGCTTAACGAATTTCATCAGCACAGTTCGCATTAAAGCAATCCCTGATTGCATCAATGAATCGCTGGATCAAATATTAGCAGGCCATTACCCCATCCTATTTTTAGATCACGAACCTGAAGCTCGTGAACTTCTAAAAATTCAATGTTTTGGCCAAAGAGTCATTACTTTTAATTCTGATTATCAATGTTGGCCAGAACTCAAGTACGGCGAGCGTGATGTTCTTAGTTTTTGGTTGCATGATCTTGTGCATGCGGAACATTTTTTTAGTCAACCCGAACTGATGACCATGCAAGTGGGGTTTTACCGCTACGTGAATAATTCATTAAAGACAGGAATCTTTAATCAGGCTTTTTAAAAATCACCTGAATTCAAAAGTGCTTTTGATTATTTAATATCAGATATGAATTCCCACCCATTGCACTTACTGAAAACATATCGTGCTTTAATTGATATTCATTTTGATAGAAGATGGGATTTAGTTTTAAATACGAATGCATTTTGCGATGCCTTAGCAAGACTTAATCAAAATGATTTTACAAACGATGATTGCGACATGGCGCTTCACCACCTAAAAGGTCTGGGTGCACAGAGCCACTACGAAAGTTAATACAGCATTTATTTCATTTTTGCTAAATTAGCTAAATGGAAAATACAGAAAACTCAAAAAAACAAACAGCAGCAATTCCTGAACAAGAAAATTCAGCTATATCAGCAAATAAACAATTACCGCTTAAAAAACGTAAAAATAAAAATCGCAAATTGGCCGGTTGGTAACGAAGTTGAAGCTTTACTATTCAACTTCTTCACCGTTCGCCAGAAAAGTTTTAATCACAGCGATCTTAACAGGTCAAAGAAATCAAATTGAGTTAATTGATTTTGGTAAAACCGGAATATTTAATCCCGATTACGACATGAAAAATCCTTTAGGAAAAATCCCGGCATTAGAAATTAGTCCAGATAATGTGATGATCGATTCACCGATTATTTGTGAATACTTAAATTTTAAATCAACAACTCAAAAAATATTCGCAGAAATCCACACTGAAGCTTACTTTGGCCAAAAAAAGATCGAAGCCCTAGCTGACGGCCTGATGGATGCGGCAGTTTTAAGAAGGTATGAAGTTCTACGCCCGAAAGAACTATTCAGTACAGATTTTGACCAAAAACAGGCCTATAAAATCGGTCAAAGTTTACACTATTTTGAATCTAATCTGTTTTTGTTAAAGCCTGAGCTTTCTATTGCTGAGATTTCAGTTCTTTGTGCCTTAGCCTACTTAGATTTCAGGTTTCCCAATGAGAATTGGCGAACAAACCACGCCGGATTAGCCCAATGGTTTGAAAAGGCGTCGTTACATCCGGCTTTTCAAGCTACAAAACCTTAATCTTTAAGCACTATTCACATTTGACAAGAAGTACCACAACCCTTAAAACTATCTTCACTTTTAGTATTTGTCTGTGGTGGGGTAGCTCAGTTGGTTAGAGCAACGGAATCATAATCCGTAGGTCACGTGTTCAAGTCACGTTCTCACTACCAATTCCAACGTTACCCGAACTAATGATCGACAAATTACGATCCGGAGCCTGAGGAGAAACCCTCCGAAGGCTTACGATATTTTCAGTCCCGTC
>JAYSQO010000133.1:0-18823 GCA_043721535.1 Bdellovibrio sp.
CACCACCACCACCACCACCACCACCACCACCACCACCACCACCACCACCACCACCACCACCACCACCTTTTAAGTCGGATGCAAGATACAAAACAAGAATTAATAAAATTACCAATCCTTTGGATAAATTGAATTCAATCAATGGCTATTCTTACTACTGGAAAGATCCAAAAGATGGCTCTGAGATGCAGTTAGGTGTTATAGCTCAAGAAGTAGAATTAATTTTTCCAGAAATAGTGCACAGAAACCCTGAAGATTATCGAACAGTTGAATATCATAAACTAATTCCGGTTTTAATCGAAGGTATTAAAGAGCTAAATACTGAGAACAAAAAATTAAAATTACGTATAGAAAAATTAGAAAGTAAAAAATAGTATGAAAAGAATTTTTATAAATTCATTTATTTTACTTTTTAGTTTGAACTCATGGGCGGCGGGCTTGATTTATCCCAATGAACAATTAGCGACTATTCCTAAAGAACAATTAGATAGCTCTAAACAAAATCCTGCTCGGGCCCGTGACCAATCAAGAAAATTTATTGTTAATTACTTAAAATCTTATAATGAAGAATTTAGAAAATTAAACAAGATTGATTCAGATGTAACCACTAAGAAATTTGAAGACATCGTTATGCTTAATTTTGACAAAACATCTGATGAAGATATAATAAAAAACTCTCAAAAAGATATTTATAAAATTAAAGAGTGGTTGGATTTCGAAGCATATCAAGTCTACAATAAGTTTTATTTAACAAGTAAAAAAGCTTACGAATTGAATCTTCAAAATCCAAACCCAACAGTTACTCAAGCATTTAACTTGGTACAAAACCCAGTAAAATACGATTCACAAATTTTAGAACTGAATTCAAGAATCAAAGAACTATCGGATCACTTCGGTCGCGTCCTTGAAAAGGCAGAATCGTTGGAAAATCAAAACAAAGTATTGAAAAATGAAATTGAGCTAAGCCTGAAAAAAATTAACAACTTTGAAAACAGCTTAGGTTCAATCGCAAATCAGCCTGCGGTTGTTCAAACTGTTGCTGAACCTAATAAAAACCATAACATAGTTTATATAATTTTAGGCGTTGTACTAGGGGTTGTTCTCATTTATCTATTCGGAAGACGAGGCAAAGATTGAACGAGATCGCTATAGTATCCTACGGTGGGATTTTTCCAGAAGCGAAAAATCCGACTGAATTTTTTAATAATCTATTAGAAGGACGACAATCAATCACTGATATCTCGTCGTATAAAATGGGTGAGCAGTATTATGTGGATTTTGACTGTTACTATAACTCAGACAAATCAGTAGCGCATAAAAACTACAGTCCGATGGCAGCACCCATTAATAGAAAATGGTCTCGGGATATTGCGGAAAAAAATAATTTAAAACATGCAGAGCTGACATCGACAGAAATATTTGCCTACGAAGCGATTCGTCAAACGCTACAGCCGATTCGCGCTAAAGGTGTTGATTTGTCTTTGTGTGAAATTATTTTGGGCTGCAACTCAACTGATTTAGAATACTTGTGTAATTATTCGATGAAATTAATTGCTGACTGCAGTACTCAAAAAACCGATCAGTCAGATTTAACTGCCTATTTTGATAAAATTGCAAAAAAAAATGTTGCGTTTAATCGATTTTCTGTGGCGACCAATTTATTACATCTTATAAAAAAAGAATTTAATTTAAAAGGCTTTTCAACACTTGTTGATTCAGCCTGTGCCTCATCGTTAGCAGCGATACACTGTGCCCAGCAAAGACTAAGAAATAACGAAGCTGAATTTATTTTAACAGGTGGCGTAGATATTAATGTTTCGCCTTTTCTGCACATCATGTTTTCACAAGCCGGGGTTTTGTCTGATGAGAAGATGGTGCCGTTTGATAAAAATGCAAAGGGTATGAACCCAGGGGAAGCTGCTGCGACTTTCCTGATGTGTAGACTAGAGACCGCATTAAAATATAATTTACAAGTTTTTGGCATTATTGAAAATTGCAATGGATCCAGCGACGGTTTATTAGGCGGCATGACTGAGCCCACTCTAGAAGGTCAGACGTTAGCTTATCAACGTACACATAAAGGTCTAGACCGTATTAAGCCAACCTATATAGAATGCCATGGAACAGGAACTTTGATTGGTGATAAAACTGAAATTGCGTCACTAAACCAAACCTATTTAGGTGGAATTCCAATTGGGTCTGTTAAATCAAATGTCGGTCACACAATTGGTGCAGCCGGCGCTGTGGCCCTAGTGAAAAGTCTTGAAATTATTAAAAATAGAAAAATTCCACCATCAAAATATTTTAGTGAATTCCCAGAACATATTAAAACAGATTTCTTTTTGAATAAAAATATTATCGATATTTCTGCGAACGAAGAAATACAAATAGCTATATCTTCGTTCGGTTTTGGCGGAACAAATTTTCATCTTCTTGTTTCTGAATTTGAAGAAGAAAAAGAATTTAAAAAAATTAAATTGAATAAATCAGAGAACAAAAAAAATAGTATTTGTTTGTGTGCTGAAGAAACTATTGAGTACTCTGAGATTCAAAACTACTTAGCCAAATCAAAACACCGAATCCCGCCTAAAGCTGTTCATGCTTATGACGAATCTGTTTTGGCAGGTTTTCTGTGTTTAGAAAAATTAATGAATACAAATTCTATTCATTTAAGTGATTCAGCTAAATTTGACGTACATTGTATTTCAGCGGGCTCGATGCCTACGAAATTAGCCTATGACTTACAAAGAGGGCTGGCCAGTGAACTAATTATTAATAACAATGTGACGGGCATTGACTTAAATAAAATTCTTAATTTTCAAGCTTCTAGTCCAAAAATTAATGCTGATTCAGCATCAGGTATTTTAACAAACCTCATTGCTGGACGTGCATCTAAGGTTAATAACTTTAAAGGCCTTAATTTTCATATCGATGCTGATTTGAACTCTGAATCTGCAGGCTACATTATTTCAAAAAGTTTTTTATTGCAAGAATCAGCCGCAGTTGTGTTGATTTGCACAACTGAGACATTTGACAAGACAACTCATGAATTTATTAAAACTGGTGCAAAAGCTATTCTTTTAGCAGATAAAAATTTCGCGCTCGAGAACGATTTGCCTATCAAGTATATTTTAAATAAAACTGAATATAAGGACACTGGATTTCATGCAACCTAATTCTAACGGAGCTTATTTCGGACAATATCAAAATCATTTTGATATTTACATTGGGATTGATTTCTCTAAAAAAGCTTTTCTATTTTCAGGACAAAATTCATCACATCGTGGAATGTTTAAAAACTTTTATCTAAGAAGCAAGCTAGCGAAGAAACGATTTGAATTAGCTGATCAGATCTTTAAAGACACAATCAATAAATCTTTTACAGATTATATACTGAACGACAGCCAAAAGATTGATAGTACATCACTAGTTTATAGAAACATTGTTCTTTATTTGTGTCAGGTCAGCCTGTTTGAAGAACTTATAACAAAAAATATAGTTCCCACATTAGTTACTGGGCATAGTTTTGGTGAATATGCCGCGCTAACGGCAGCGGGCATACTAAGCATAGAAGATGGACTTAAAATAATTTACGCCAGAGACTCTAATTTGCACAAAGAAAAATTAGGGCGAATGTTTGCGGCCAATATTAATTATGATAAATTATTACAGCTTAAGAATAATGCTGACTTCAATTTTTATATATCTAACGTGAATAGTTCCAAGCAGTGTGTTGTCTCTGTAACCGAAGATTCTGTCAGTCAGGTTATAAAGCTATTTAAATCTGAAAAAATTGCTGCGATTCAATTAGACGTGCCATTTCCATATCATAGTGAACTGATACGACCTGTAGTTGATAATTTTTTCAATAGTTTGCATTTAGATTCTGTGAGTTTTAAAAAACCAAATATTCTGTTTTTATCGTCAGTTACAAATGAAGTTTTTGGTAAAAATAACTACACTGAAAGTAAAATCAAAGAGCTTATAAAAAGCCAACTAATACAACCTGTACGATTTGATATTCAAATGTCTAAAATGCGAGATTTGAACATTAATAACTACATCGAAATCGGACCAAATAAAGTGTTATCTGCGTTTATAGCTGATTCGGGATCAGATTTACCCTATAAAACAAAACTTGCAACGGATTATTTTACGTTGACAGATAACAAGCATTTAAAAAACGTAACTGCCGAAAAAGCATCGGGATTTTTTACTAAAATATTAAATAAAGCTATTGTCGCAGTCACAGGCTACGAAGTGACATCAATTGATGTAGCCGATCGTCTTCAAGAAGACCTAGGAATAGATTCAATTAAAAAAGCTGAAATTATTTTTAAAGTTTTGGATGATGTCGGTATAAAAAATAACTCTTCCTCACAAAATTTTAGAGTCTCAGATTTATCAACGATTAATGACTTACTTCATTATTTTGACTATCAAAAAAAGACTTATTTACAAACTGATCTAAACACTGAGATCTCGCATGGCATCGAATTCGTCAATGCATCTGAGGCCTATACTGAAAAAGTGAATGGTCAGTTAATTAAGAGCTGTATGCGCCCATTTGAACTATTTGAATTCCATGCTAACTACCGCAATCAATCTGAAGACCAAAAACAAAACTTATTTAAGTTCATTTCAAACTCTTCAGGTAAAAATAAAATAGTGCATATACTGATCAACGAAGAGCATTTCATAGGTCATCATTCTGCTAAGTCCGATGTTAATTTAACATTCAATTATCTTGAAAACATAGTCAGCTATTTTACTTCTTTTCGAATAGCCAATGTTATTTATGGTAAAGATATCTATTTTCAATTTATACTGAATCTAGATAAATATCCTGAAATGGCTTTACTACGGTCTTTTCTTAAGTCATGGGCCATTGAACAATCGATTACAGCAAGTCAAATCATTGAAATTTCAAATAATAGCTATGATAAACTTAAATCAGAAATTATTTTTGATTCACTTGATCCTGCACATTCGTACATTAAATACGTTGGCCACCAACGTTATGTAAATGATCTTGTCTTAAAACCAAGTCGAACTTTGTCATTAGATTTTGATTTTTCCAAAAAAATCTATTTAATTATTGGTGGTTTTTCTGGCATTGGGCTAGAAATTTTAGAAAAAATAAAGCATAGCACTGAATCCGTTTTCTATGTGATTGGACGAAGCCCGACTAATAAAAAAAATATTAAAGAAAATTTAGATAAATTTAAAAATGAAAATATTCAAGTGTATTACAAACAGTGCGATGCGCGGGACGCAGACAGCTTAGCAGAAGTGATTGATGTGATGATAAACACCCATGGACAAATTGATTTAGTTATTAATTGTGCAGGTGTTGTTATTAGTAAAAAGTTAGATAGTCGAACACTAGCAGAATCTTATGAAGAGCTTAGCGTAAAAGTAAAAGTTGTATCTAATTTGGCCTTAATAGCCAAAAAGGGTCGCATAAAACAAATCATCAATTTTTCTTCTGTCATTGGCTATTTTCCAAATTTAGGTCAGGCTGTATATGCTTTGGCTAATGCATATATTGATTATATGGCAACAATCATGGATAAAAATTACGGATGTCGATTCCAATCTGTGCGTTGGCCTGCTTGGGATAATACTGGCGTGACAAGAGCTGGTGATAATAAAAAATATGTAGATTTATTAGGTATGAGCAAATTGAAAGCCGATGTGGGTGTTAATCATTTTATTGACACGATCAAAAGTCACGAAGCTATTACAACTATAATCGATGAAAGTACTAAACTAAAATGCCAGAATAATAATTTAAACGGTTTAGGATTCAGCCAATTTATATCCCACTTCCAGTCGCCATTATACGGAAGCAATCTTATTTTAAATGGCCTAACACTAGATAACTTACCTTATTTGAAGGATCATCTTTTGACAGGCAAACCTATTCTGGCGTCATCAAACATGATTGCTGTCTATATGCAACTGGGTTTTTCAATTTGGGGTGAAATGCCATCACTTAAAAAATTCTATGGGCATAATTTTATTTTTATTGAACAAAAAGAATCCTCAGTTTTATTAGAACTAGTTCGCGATACTGATAGCATACAAATGAAAATGAAAACCACGTATGTACATTCTGAGTCAAAAATATATAAAAATAGAAATCTGATGCCAGTGATTAAAAAAATTCCTGACTATCAAGCTAAGCTAAACCCAGATAAATTAAGAACTAAGGTCATTGAAACTGTAGGTGACTTTGAATACACAAGGCTATTTTTTGTTGATCCAGAATCAAAAGATGTAGTGATGAAGGTTTCAAAGAAAAATTTATCTAATAGTACAAAAATGCCACTGTTTAATTTAATTTTTAATTTAGTTGAAATTAGTCATCAGATCATTGGAACAAAAAGCCAATGGGTCACAGGTAAATATTCTGTACCGCAATCAATTTCTGAACTTGATTTCTTCGAAAATACAGAAATCACAGATAATATCTATTCATTTTGCGAATCGTTTGTAGTTGATGACAAGCATTCAATGGCTAATTCATTTTTAGTCAATGATCGCGGTGAAGTTATACTAAAAATATTTGAAAATAGATTTGCAGAAATTAGTGTAGATGCAGATTTAGAAAATAGATTTGAAATTTTGAATCAAAACTTAGTAATGATTGATAAAAATTTATGAATTTTTTCGATTTAGTTGATAAAAGACGCAGTGTCCGTCGGTTTACACAAACGACAGTTCCAGAATTTGTTATCCAAAAAGCCCTGGATGCGGCTTTGTTAGCGCCAAACTCATCCAATTTACAGACTTGGAATTTTTATTGGATAAGATCTGAACATAAAAAAAAAGAAGCGGCCTATTTGTGCTTGAATCAATCTGCAGCAAGAACCGCGTCTGATTTAATAGTTGTCGTAGCTAGTTTAAAAACTTGGAAAAGGTCTTTGCCAAAAATTCAACAATTTCTTGTAATAAATAAAGCATCAAACACAGTCATGAATTATTATTTCAAAACTATACCTAAAATATATTATTTTGGTTTTATGGGAATGCTAGGTTTCATCAAAAAAATTATCGCTTTCATTATTTGGTCTAGACAGCCAATGAGCATGAGATTCGCTTACAAATCTGAACTGCAAGAAGTTTGTATAAAGTCATCTGCTCTAGCAGCGCAGAATTTTGTTATGGCCATCACAGCGCAAAATTACGGAACCTGCATGATGGAAGGTTTTGATGAAATAAGAATGAGTCGACTATTAGAACTTGATAACGATGATCGTATAACAATGGTGATCGCAGTTGGCGAGCCTGCACATAATGGAATTATAGGGCCAAGATTTCGTATAGAATCTGATTTAGTTATTCACAAATTATAATAATAATTTTTATTTTTCCAGCGGGCCTAAATACTGCTGAACATGGTCAACAACGTCTTTAAGATGTCTGGCAGGAAAAATATCTTTTAGATAGCGTGTTGTGGGTTCGTAGGCGTAACGAGTCAAAACTGTTTTTCCTGTTGTTGTATCTTTGGCTAAATCCAAATAAACAATCGCTGAGGATTTTCTGTCAATATCGCGTTGATACGCAACAAAATTACCCAGTGAATAAGCAATAAATGTTTCGCGACCATCAGTTGTTACATACTTTTCGACTGGTTGTAGAACATGTGGATGATTTCCAACAACGATCAAGGCGCCTTGCTCTAAAAATTCTTTACCCACAGATTTTTGCATGGGTGTAGGTTCATGCTTGTATTCAACACCCCAATGCGGGGTTACAATAATAGCATCAACATCAGAACGTGATTTTAAGTTTTTAATGATATCTAAAATTTCTTGTTTTTGATCAAAACAAAGTAACACTTGTGAATATCTGTCTTTGAATCCATTCAAAGCTTCTGTGCAAGCAATCCAAGCAATATTTAAATTTTTAATGGGTGTGACTTTATAAAAAACATCTTTAGAATTTCTTTTGCGTGTTCCGAAAAAATTAAATTTTCTTTTGTTCATTTGATCTATGGTTTTATCTATACCAATAGATCCACGGTCAAACGTATGATTGTTGGCCGTTGAAACTATATCGATTCCCGATCGTTTTAAATCATCAATTATCTTTGGATGAAAATTAAACAAAAAATGAGTCCCACTATAAACAACATTATCTTCTTTAGTCATATCTTTTTTATATATAAAGCCAACATCGCCCTGATTTTTTTTCAATGTATCAATGCCCAAGGCTGTTGGGCCTTCTAGGTTTGCATATGAAAAATCAGCCTGATTAAATAGTGGAATTGTTTTTTTCCATAAAATTGTAAAATCATTTTTTGGATGTTCAGCTACTCGGACATAAAGCTCATGATGAACTAACAAGTCACCAGTAAAAGAAATACGCACTGTGTGGCTGGCAGGTAGACTGTTTTTGCCAATGTTGAACTTAATAGGGAACTGACTTTGGGCTAGCCCAGCCTGTGCATACAACATTAAAATTGATATAAAAACTGCTCTAACCATCAATGACCTTTTGTTTGTGAGTCTAGTCCATTGTCTAGTTCACCGTCTATTATCCCGTGATATGATCATAATATGAACGAGGATGAAAAATCCAATACAATTAAATCAGAGTGGGCGCTGTTACTAAATAGTTTTATCGACGAAAACGAAAAAACTGACGTAAAAACAAAAGATCTTCCTAACAATGCCATATATAACGATGATTACGCAAAGCAACTGAGCAAGACATTAAGCTTAGCGAAGCATCAGCTACATCAAAAAATTGAAGATATTAAAGCGCAAATTGATGAAACAGGCCAAATTATTGAAAATCTAAAACTGGTTGGTTCAGACACAGATGGTTTAAATTCCGCTTTGGATGACCTTCACAAGCAGGGTGAAACTGTTTCTTTAGAGATTCAAGAAATCGACCATAAAATCAAAAAAATACGTCGGCCTGATCAGTCAGCTTAAGTTTTTTTTTCAAGTTGTTTTAGTTTTTTTAATTTACGTAAACTTTGCTGTAAAACGATTTCTAGAATTTGGAATTCTTTAGTAGATGGTGTATTTTGCAAAAGCATTCGACGTAGAACTGTATATACGTTAATTCTTTTTTTAGACAAATCAAAACCCATTTCAACCAGCCAGCTTTTCAAAGTTACATCAGGAAAAATATTTTCAGCTTTTTTTTGCTGAGGCTTTGGTTTTTGTTGGCCTTCAAGTTTTGTTCTTTCAGCACCAGCCACAGATTGTAAAATAAATGTCGCAAGTAATGTTGCCTGTGACAAATTCAAACTGGTGTTATTACCATAGGTTGGAATTGAACAACAGTAATGAGCCCACTGAATATCATCAGCATTTAAACCAGCGTCTTCAGGCCCGAACACCAGATGAATCGGGTAGGCCTGATCTGAATTTTGATTCACATCTTTGTTGTCAGACAAAAAACTTTTTAATGTTGATGCTAAATCTTGGGCCTGGCGTCCTCGTCCATCACGGGCTGTCGTAGCGATCATTAAACCCCGGGGTTCGCTTTTAAAAAAATCATCCCACGATGTATAGACAATTCTATTTTGTAAACCATCTTGACCTGTGGCCGCAGCTTTTTGGGCCTCAAAAGTGATTTCACATTGGGGGTTGATCAGTATTAATTTATTGCAGCCCATGTTGGCCATGGCTCTGGATGTAGAGCCAATATTTCTTTCGTAAAGTGATCGTACTAGGACGATACGAATATCTAATTTACGCATAAGGTGAAAGTCTTAAGCCGTCTTCAATTAAAGGACTGATTTGCTGTTGGGTCTTTTTTAAATTTTCGAGTTGATTGATAATGTCAGTTTTCACGGAAGTATTTATTTTTTTATAATGGCAGATTTCAAGCAGTTCAATAAATAAAAGCCATTGGTCAGCAGCCGTTTCAAGACATTGACTGAATATTTTTTGTAAGACATCAGCTGAAGATTCTGATTTTCGGAAATCACGTATAGCTTGGTAGAGTGAAAATAAATTTTTCTGTTGATCTGAATAAGTCGGCTGTTGAACACGAGCTGCAACAAAGTCATCAGTGTCGCCGTATTCTTTACGGTCTGCAGGTCCACCAAAAACTGAAACAATTTTTTGACCAACAGCGATATCGTAGTCACCCCAAGCTGGATCAAATAAAACTTTGTCGTTGAGTTTCGCACTTGCATTGATCAAAGTCACAATTTGTGCAGATTCAGAAATTTTTAATATTTTTTTAATTTGTCCGTTAACAACAATTCCGGAAGTGTATTTCATTTGAACAGTTTGATTGTTTTCAATAGTTCCAGTCAGCTGAAATACTCCGACAGGGCAGCCATAGCCATGAAGATGATAATCTTTACTGTGGCCTTCAACTTGTCGATCACGGTAACTGATTTGTGTAGGGCCAGTTGTTTGAACATAGATCGGTGTACCACTTTGATCTTTTTCATAGTTTGTAATCACACCACTAATTTGAAGTCCTGTATCTAATTCAAAAGTATTCACTGACTGGGCTTTAAGGGCTTGATCCAATCCGTACGCACCACCAATTTTGTAAGACATTTTTTCAGACATCTCATGTAAAACAGTTGTGAGAGTTTTAAAATCAGGAGTTACATACAATTGGGGTTGGGGCTCAGTGATGTCATAACTTTGTTTGATACAATCAACGGTTAAAGGAATTTTTTTAACTTGATCTGACAAGCACCATTTGGCTTCGCCAACTGAGGATAATAATCCTGCGCCAAATAATTTTGGATTCGACATCGGGCCAATCAGGCCATACTCAGCAGTCCACCAATTCATACGTGATAATAAAGTGGCTTCAGATATATAAGTTACTTTTTTCAAAGCTAATTCAAGTTGCTGCTCACAGTTTTTAATTTCTTTTTCAGTTGATGATGAATTTTCTTTGATATCAGAAAGATTTCTAATGGCTTCGTAAATTTCTAAATCATCTTTGCTGATAATTGATTTTTTTGCAACCTGGGCATAGGCCTTCAAGTATTCAGCGTATTCAGTATTTACTAAAATCGGGGCATGTCCGGCAGCTTCATGAACAATATCCGGCGCTGGTGTATATAATAAATGATCAAGGCTTCGCATATCTGAAGCAATCGGCAGTAAAGACAGTGATTGTAGTTCCATAAAAGCTGCTGGTGGAATAAAACCGCTCACAGGAACAGCTTGCCAGCCGAAATTTTTTAATTTTTTATTCATTTCAGAAATTTTCGGAATTTCTTCAGAGGATATTCCCGTTTTTTCTAAGCCTTCTAAATAACATTCATGAGCATTTTTTGATAAAAAATCTTTAAGCTGTCTTAAGATATATCTCCATGTGGCTTGATCAATAGGGGTGTAACGATCGTAATTTTGATCGACAACATATTTTTTAAGATGGTTCGGTATATTTTCAATCATCATAATTTATAACCAAGGATCTTTTTGCGTCAGATAATTTTTTACATAGTCTTCAATGGCTTTTTCAAGTGGCCACTCAGGTTGAGTTAAAGATTGCGATTTCCATTTATCCATTTTGGCTAATGTAAAATACTGATATTGATTTTTAATATCATCGGGCATGTCTAACCAATTAATTTGCGCAGGTTTGTCTAAAGATTTAAATAAGGCATGAGCCATATCTAGCCATGAACGTGTTTCACCGTAACCCATATTGTATAAACCACTTAGCGGTTTTTTATCCATCAGTTCAGTCATCCAACGAACAACGTCTTTGACGTAAACAAAATCTCTGACTTGTTCACCGTCTTTGTACTGAGAATTATAGGATTTAAATAATGCTAAATTATTTGTCTGTTGAATTTGGTGATAGGCTTTAAATGCAACACTGGCCATAGAACCTTTTTCATATTCATTGGGACCAAACACATTAAAAAATTTTAAACCGTACCAATTTTGTGGTGTTGCTTTTTGTTTTAACGCCCATCGATCCATAAGAACTTTTGATTCCCCATAAAGATTCAACGGTTTTAATTTTTCAGAATCGAACATGTCGTCAAAACCATTTTCACCCTGGCCGTAAGTGGCCGCACTGCTAGCGTAGATCAGATTTTTTTGATACTGAGAACACCATTCAAAAAGTCGCTGTGAATACCTGAAATTATTTTCGTACAGAAAGTCCCAGTTTTTTTCAGTCGTTGAAGAGCAAGCTCCCATATGAAAAATCCAAGAAACTTTCTTTTGAATATCTGTATGAGCTAGAAAACTCCATAATTCATGGGCTAAAAAAAAGTGAGAGTAAGTTCTTTTTTGTAAAACATTCCTGTTCGATAAGTCGACAGTATCAACGGCAACGATATCTGTTATGCCCATTTGATTGAGCTGCCAAATCAAAGCGCTGCCTATAAAGCCATTTGCCCCAGTTACAATAATCATGACTGCAGTATCTTGTATGACACTTCATGTGGGCAAGATTTTTTCACTCTAGCATCTGAGTTAGTTTTAAACATATTTGAAAAACTTACTTAGAATGACTTAGAATTCAGGCCAAATAGGTAATAGGTGTCAATAAAGCCCATTTTTGTGGCCTTAAAGTTGCTCTAATTTGTCATAGGGAATTGTTACAGTGAACTGTCATAATGAAAGCTTTAAAAAGCTGGGGTAAAAAGATGGGTCAGGGTCGTTTGCGCATTTGGGGAATTGGAATAGCTATCGCCATGGGGTTTGTGGTGGGGTTAGTTTTGTCTGGCATCGGGGATGCCAGAACAGGGCTTTATGCGCATGAAAACCACGGCCTGACTGAGAGTTATCGTCTTGAAGATTACTGGCAAGGCACAGATTTAATTGAATATGACCTTCGCCAACTTGTTAATAATGAAGTCTGTGCGACATCAGAAAAATACTTTTTAGCCTGTGTTAATTCAGTGATTAGTGCTTTATCAATGACGCATGAAAGGCTGACTGTAAACGGGCAGATCCTACCGTCTGAACTTGATTTTAATAGCTTAGATAATTTTAAAGAAAAACAAAATCTACAGGCCTTTTCAAAAATTTATAAAGATCATTTATCGGATGTTTTTTCATTTGATGAAATTTGGGATCAAATCGTTCTGAGATCAAATAATCAACAACCTAAAAAATATCTTTTAGCCCAAGGTATTAACGGATTTTTGTCTGTGATGAAAGATCCTCACACTTATATTTTACCTATAGACTATTTTGAAAATGTCAGTTCCAGCAGTGAAAGATCACCTTATTTTGTGGGCCTGTCTTTTGAAAAAATGAACGGACATATTTTTATTAAAAAAGTTGTTAAAAATTCTGATGCTGAATTGGCAGGCTTACAACAAAACGATGAAATTGTTATTGCTAACGGTATTGAAGCTGCCAAATTAAGTTTAACTGATATTGGCCAAATTTTGCGAGACAAAAAAATTAGAATTTTTAGTTTTATTATTCGTCGTGAAGGTTTAACAATCGCTAAAAAAGTTCAAAGAACTTATCGTGTATTAAATCAAATTAATCATGAAGTTGTCGACTTAGATGAGAAAACTGGATTAATCCAAATTTCAAAATTTTCGAATGGGACTTGTACGGAAGTTAAAAATATTTTGAAAGAATTTAAGCAAAAAAATATTTCACAAATCGTGATCGATTTAAGAGATAATCCAGGTGGTCGTTTATCTGAAGCTGCTTGTTTAGCCGGTTTATTTATCGGTCCAGATAAAAAAGTTTATACTGTTAAATACTTTGATTCTGTCCAGCAAGAAGAAATCATTAAAACAGAAAATGACAAAATGTTTTCAGGATCTCTAGCCATTTTGATTAATTCAAATTCAGCCAGTGCGTCTGAGTTATTAGCTGGCGCGCTACAAGAATATCAACGTGCTGTGATTATCGGGCACAGAAGTTTCGGTAAAGGTACATTTCAAGAAATTGAACAGTGGAAAGAATCTGATACGATCGGCTATTTTAAAACAAAAGGTTTTTATTTACTACCGAGTGGTCAGACAACTCAATTTTATGGTGTTGAGCCAGACGTCTTTGTTGAAGGCGCACAACAATCTGTTTCAAATGAAGAAATTAACTATATTAATCCGATCAGACCCGAACAAAAATATAATTTTCATCCACAAATTAAACAGCATTCGTCAAAATTGCTGAACGAATGTTCGAGCGCTCAAAAAAGAATTATCACAGAAAAATTTGATCATGTTTTATCAAAGGCTATTGAAGTTTTAAGTTGTGGATCAGCTACGCTTAAGACGGCGCAACAGAATCAGCAAATTCAACAACTGTAAAGCCACCACCAACTGTTTTTAAATTTGTCGTTTGCCCTTGGTAGAGTCGCGCAATCACCATTTGTAATTGGTCTTTATAAACATAACAGCGTAAATCATATTTTAATTTTACAGGTTCAGAATCTGAACCTAATGTGATTTCTTTGGCTTGAACATATTCTTGAGCAACGAATTCACTAACGAAAGCTTCATCAAAAACTTTTCGACTGATCGAAGCCCCTTTGTAGGCTTGCTTGCTGCCGTAAGAAGCTTTCGGTTTAAAGAAAAGACTTTTTCTCTCAAGCCAGATTTGATTTTTATCTGATTTAGCTAAATCATAAATTTTCAGTAAACTACTTGGTTTTGGAACATCGGTTTGCTGACCCCAATCAAAAAGACGTTGTTTGTCGGCTAATAAAAAATACTCATAAGGATTGGGACTTAAAAAAAGCTCACGATTTTTAAATCTTTCACGAAGTAACTTTGATTTTTCGTTGGTCAAATAAAAATCGGTGTAGCGATTATAAACAAGTGTTTTAGCGGGCAGTTTAGCTATGTCTGATAAATCGGTGATTGTACATTTCAATCCTGATTTTTGAAAAAGTGACTGATAAGTTAAAAATTCTAAATACAATCTTTGATCTTCGGGTTTTTCATCCATGATAGCTAAGTTGAATGAGCTTTGCTTACACAAAGCACTTTCATTTAAAAACATATCCACTAAATCTTTTTCTTTAAAATGGGGCTGTTGTATAAAGGGCCACAATTTATAAAGTGTTAAACCTAAAGACAAAAATGCAGCGTTCGTATTAATTTCGATTAGTTTTAAGTTATCTTGATCATCAGTATGAAAGTCATAGCTCATGCAAACGCTATAATTATCCGGTTTTGGTAAATCAAGTTTTTGATAATCTGACCGAAGGTGTTGTTCGCCCCATGCTCTTAAGACTGAATAGGCTTTGATTTCGTCTTTAATTTTTTGTAGATAACTTTGTGGAAGAACGACTTTGTATGGACTAATCAAATTGTCGGATACGATAGAATTAAGTTCGATTTTTTTTAAATCGGGTGAGTCGTCTTCAAGCTGCTTAATAAAACGATGTTTAATGTCTAGAACCATCATAATTTGACCATAATAATTAATTGTGACGTCGAATAGCATAAACCTCAATCAAATTGATTAATTCGACTGACTAGGCTAATTGTGGAGTCATGAATATTAGACTAGCCACATGGAATGTAAACGGGATCAGAGCCTGTTATGAAAAAAACTTATTGGATTTTGTACAAATACAAAATCCAGATATTCTATGTTTGCAGGAAACAAAAGCACATATTGATCAAGTTGAACCTGAAATTAAAACTTTAAATTACAAACATTCGTTTTGGTCATCAGCCGAAAAAAAAGGCTATTCAGGCGTAGCTACTTTTCTAAATCAAAAACCAATGAACACAATTAAAGGCATTGATATTCCGAAATACGATAACGAAGGTCGTATCGTATGGACCCAGCATCAGTATTTTGATTTGTATAATATTTATTTTCCAAACGGAGCATCTGGTCCTGAACGACATCAGTTTAAACAAAATTTTTTAAAAGATCTTTATGATCATATCAGTTTTGAATTAAAAAAAGGCCGAGACATCATAGTTGTAGGGGATTACAATATCGCCCATAGTGAAGCCGATGTTTATGCTCCCAAAGCACTTTCAACAGAATCAGGATTTTTACCAGAAGAACGAAAGTGGATGGATGAATTTTTAAAATTAGGTTTTGTGGATTGTTTTAGACATTTTTACCCTGAAGCTAAAAATGTTTATTCATGGTGGTCATATAAAGATACGGCAAGACTTAAAAATAATGGCTGGCGTATTGACTATATTTGCGTGAGTGAAAATTTAATTAAAAATCTTAAGACTTGTTCGGTCGTCGATCAGCAACTAGGTTCCGATCATTGTCCTGTCGTTGTTGATCTAGTTTTTTAGAAATTTCTTTTTCTTCAAGAATTGTTTTAAAATGTTGTCTGATCATCAGCTTGGCTAACATCGATGATTTCACTGTCCATTTTTTGATATTCACTGTGATAGCAGCAATAGCAATTTTGTTATCACCATCGGTGGCATAGCCAACGAACCAATCATTTGTGCCTTTAGGATTTAAACCGCTGAAATGGCCAGTTTTACCACCCATTTCAATTTCACGAAACTTTTTTTCTTTGATGATTTGTCTGAAAGTTTTTCGTGATGTACCTGATAAAACGGTTTGTTCCATCATCGCTTGAACTTTTTTAGCCGATTGGGCCGTAATCGCTTGGCCGATTGAATAGGTTTCAGCGGCGTAAACAGTTTTATCACCTTGTTTGATTTCATCCACAATATATGGTGCCACGAATTGACCGTTGTTGATGATAGCGCCTGCAATCATCGCTCCGTGAATGGGACTCATCGTATTAAAGCGGTTATATCCTGAAGCCACTTTAGTCAGTTCATAGTTTTTTTCAATTGGAATAGTGGCTTGGCTCATTTCAATATCAAAATCAGAAGGAATCTCTTTATTAAACATAAAACGACGGGCGTATTCTTCTAAATCACTTGGATCCAACTTTTCAAGAGTCAATCGACCAAAAGCTGTATTAATTGATTTAGCGAAAGCATCTTTTAAAGAAATAAAATGTGTCCATTTATTAATTTTTTCAGATAAAACATTTTGTTTATGTAAAGTGTAGCTTCCGCCGTTGTAAGCAATTTTATGCTGAGGCTCAAGCCCTTTGCGATCAATCACAGTGGCTGCAGTGATAATTTTAAAAATACTAGCTGCAGGAAATGTCGCTTGTAAATTTAAATTTTCACTTCCTAGGTCTGCGCGAACATAACTAGACATTGCTAAAATACGACCTGTTTTTGCATCCATCATTACAACTGCGCCGTAATCAGGTTTGTATTGTTTTAAAAGCTTGTCTGCTTCTTTTTGAAGATCATCATCGATGGTGTATTTAACTTCGTAGATGTCAGAGGTGTTCATATTGAAACCTAGACTTAAGTCTGATGATGTCACGATTGAAGGGCGGTCATTATTTTTTATATGCGGAGTTAGTACACTAGCAATATTTCTTCTGAGTTCAGATTGCGAAGCAATAAATCGATTTTTTACGACGGAGTTATCCTCTTTAAAGAATAACAAAACAGATAAAATGAATACAAATAAGACCACAATCCATGTCGTCTTTAGACTTCTTCCTTGAAACATATAAAAAGATGTTAGCATAATACAAGGATAGCTCACAAGTAAAATGAATGATTAAGGACAGTCTTTATGAAAACAAAAGATAGAATATTATTTGGTTCACTTGAACTATTTAATTGTGATGGCGCTACTGATGTTACAACGAATGATATTTCTAAACATTTGAAAATGAGCCCTGGAAATTTATATTTTCATTACAAAAACAAAGAACAAATTGTTCGTGAAATTTTTAAGAAATTATCAACAGATACAATTGAAGTTTGGCAGCCAGAAACAAAGCTAGCCAAGAAAAAACAAAAAATGCAGTTGGCTTTGTTTATTGATAAAAATTTAAATTTATACTGGAAGTACCGTTTTTTTCATCGTGAAATTTATTCTTTAAGAAAAAATGATGCTGATTTAGCAAAAATGTGGAAAGTACACACTAAAAAATTAAGTGTAATGATGGTCATGCTTTATCGTCAGTGGGTGAAATCAGGTTTTATGATCGCGATGCCATCTAAAGCCGAAATGGAATTCATCGGTGAATTACTATTTGTTTCATCAAATGGTTTTATGCAATTTTACGATTCTCCTGAGAAGTCAGAGGCATTAAGCAGTAAAATACTTGAGAAAACCAAAAGACATATTATGCGTCTTTTAATGCCTTATGTGACTGGCGAAACAAGAGACGAGTTTGAAAAAAATATCAAGTCATAGCTAAAATAGTCTATTATATCGAATACAATTCAGCCTAATGACCTAAAGTTGGAAGCCATTTTGCTTTGATATTGGGTTATCGGGGTGTTTATGAATAAGATCTTAATCCATTTAATGATAGTTATGCTTTTTCCTGTTTTAGCTCAGGCCAAGTGTGAACAACTCATTGAGCAATTAAAACAAATGAAAAAGGCACAATTGTCTGTTCATCAAAGTTTAATTTCAAACCATGATCTTATCGCCCAAAGCTTAGAAAGCTATTCTGAAGCCCTCAGGGATTCATCAGGCCGTGCTTACAAGGCTGTCGAAACCAATATGAGCAAAGCTGCTCAATCGCTTAAAGAGCGCGGTGAAAAAGGCCAAGATGTGGCTTTGAAGCTGTCTCAACAGACAGATGAACTTATAAAAATAGCTGCAAATTGCGTAAAATAGCCCTCGCGCAGTTTCATTTTTCATCACTTTTGAGCAAACACTCTATATTAACGCGACAGGTCTAGACCTCTATCTAGTAAATTCACCAATAATTTCAAATATTTAAATCATTTCACTTTTTGTAAGATTTTCGTTGCAAAAATTACAAAATTCCATTTATATGTGGGCAGTTCCAGTTTGGAACTTAAGTAAACGGCAAAGATGCCGAAAAGTTCAAGTCCAGAGAAAAC
>JAYSQO010000134.1:0-18750 GCA_043721535.1 Bdellovibrio sp.
CCTTAACGACAGGAAGTTTATTAAATTTAACAACTCCGAATGCATCAGTGAGTTCAACAAATGGATTATTATATGTTGCTAATACAAGTGCTGGAACAAACGGTGTTGTTGCGCGAATTCAATCGAATTCGACAGCAGGAAGTGGTTTAACAGTTCTTGCTGCCGGTAATGTTGGTATTGGAACAACTGCTCCCACAACTAAATTACATGTGTATGATAATGTTAATGGATTAATGACTGCGAAAGTTGAAAATGCAAGCACCGGCGCTTTAGGCGCTTCAAGACTTCAAGTTGGTGGTGGTACAAGCGCTGATTTATTTATTACAAATTTCAGCAGTGCCAATGTAGCAGGAACAGTTTTAGGTTTATTGTCTCCAGGTAACTGGACAGAAATAGGAACATCTAATACCAGCAATGGATTAGCTATCGGTTCATCTAGCACCAGCGCGCCAGTCGTGTTCATCACAAATACAGCTGAAAGAATGCGAATCACTTCTGCAGGCAACGTCGGTATCGGAACATCTTCGCCAACAACAACACTTGAAGTATCAGGCACAATTAAATTCGCAGGAAGTACAACACCAGTATCCGGTGGAGTACTAACTTCGGATGCCAGTGGTAATGTCACATGGAGAACTCCGGCCACTGTGTCACAGGCAATTACAGCATCATCTGGTACTGCTGGATATGTTGCTTACTATAACACAGCGACAACTTTAGCCAGTGCGCCGATTTATGTGAGTGGAACAAGTACAGCACAAACAGTTGCAATTGGTGTGGGGTCACAAACCTATCAGGCAGGTTCTTTCGCTGCTGGTCAGTATGCAACTGCAAGTGGAACAGGTTCTGTTGCCATAGGAAGGTATTCATATGCTGACAGGCGTGACTCAATAGCAATGGGTTATAACTCATCAACCAATGAATCCAGTTCAGTAGCAATAGGCTATAGTGCTGAAACTCATGGGTATAAATCTGTTGCTCTCGGTTATTTTGCATACGCCCAAGGCGAAAGTTCATTCGCAATGGGTGATAATACTTACACAATAGGAGACTACTCAACAGCTACTGGGCGTGAAACTGTAGCAGAAGCTTACGGTCAAACTACAGCTGGATTATTTAATTATTCATATGCAGCTAGCGCAACGGGTTGGGTCGCAACAGATCCACTGTTTGTTGTTGGTAACGGCCAATCTGTTGCATCAACATCAAACGCATTAACATTATTGAAAAATGGGCGATTGGGTTTAGGTACTGTTTCTCCAACCGCGACACTAGATGTTTCAGGTACAGTAAAATTCGCAGGAAGTACAACTGTTGTATCTGGCGGAGTATTAACATCTGATGCAACTGGTGTAGCGACATGGAGAACTCCTGCAGCTGCAACATCAGCAGTTGCATTATCATCAATCACATCAGCAACGGCAACAAATACGATTGATAGTACAAACTTTGCTCAGACATGGGGTTGGTCAACATTGTCCATACAAGATGCATTAACAATTTCAGCTAGTGCTTTAACGACTGGAAGTTTGCTAAGATTAGCCAGTTCAAATGCTACATTAAATTCAACGAATGGTATATTAAGTGTGGCCAACACCAGTGCTGCAACGACGGGAGTGGTTGCGCGCATTCAATCGAATTCGACGGTAGATTCAGGATTGACGGTGCTTGCATCAGGATATGTCGGTATTGGAACAACAGCACCAGGCGCCTTTCTTCAACTCGGAAATCCCACAACTTCACTTGGCACATTAAGACTGGCTGGTAACACTTCTGGCTACGTACAAATTCAACCGGCGGCATCTGCTGGATCTTGGGTTATGACTTTACCTGCGACGTCAGGCACGAGCGGTCAGGTATTACAAACAAACGGTGCAGGTGTGACTTCTTGGGCGACTCCACTGACGAGTGGTGGAACATTCTTAGCCGCTGCTGGGACAAAAGCCGCTCCCACTTTTGCTTTTTCTGCAGATCCAGATACTGGGATTTATAGTGCAGGTACAAATGCCCTTGGATTATCAGCTGGTGGTCAATTGGGTCTTCAAATTAATACCACGGCTTCTGCTGTCAATTATGTGGCGGTGACACCTTCAGCAACAGGGCTGGCCGTCGGAATTTCTGCTGCAGGAACAGACGCAAACATCGACTTAAATTTTTTACCTAAAGGCAGTGGTATGACTTGGCTGGCTGGTAATTCTGTAGTTTACAAAGCCACTTCAACTGCTTACACGTCATCATCAGTGTCTTCATATACACCAACTGGAACAAATTTAAATATACTAAACAATGCAGCAACTGATGGGGCATTAAGTTATTTAAGTTTATCTGCATACAGTGGGTTACCAGCTTTGCAAACGGCCTACCTAGGTGTTTTTTCAAATGCTGCTGGCGACACTCCGGATATAGTTTTAGGTCAACAAACAGGGCCTTTTGCGTATACAGAACGACTAAGAATTAATACCGCTGGCAACGTCGGAATTGGGACGATTTCGCCATCACAAAAACTTCACGTTAGCGGTAACATCTATGTATCAGGCACAACAACAACATGTACATTGGGTAATGGTTCTGGCGGTACAAGTTGTTCATCGGATGAAAGATTAAAAACAAATATTACCCCGATTGAAGATTCATTGAGTAAAATTTTAAATCTTCGTGGAGTTGAGTTTGATTGGAATCAAAAATCCGGTCGTGCAGGTATTCATTCAATTGGTGTGATCGCACAAGAAGTTGAAAAACAATTTCCAACAGCAGTGGTAGAAGATAAAGCCACAGGTTATAAACAAGTGGATTATTCAGTTCTTGTGGCCCCGATCATTCAATCGATTAAAGAATTTTATGTCTATGTGATAAATCAATTTAAAGAACAATCACGTGAAATTGCCTCTAAAGCCGATCAAACAGAAGTGGATCGTTTGAAAGCTGAAAATCAAATGCTTAAAGATTATCTTTGCAGTAAAGATCCTACTGCTGACTTTTGTCAGCGCAAGTAACCAGCCAAACAGGTGTTGCCGTACTAACACATGTAGACCAAAATTGCCGATCACTTTTAAAACGAATACAGATAATTCAACTTGAGACAGAATCTCATCTTGATACACAAATCATTGGCATCGCTTTTGTATAACTATAATGTACGGAGGCTTTTATGAAAAAGGTCACACTAACGATAGCTGCATTAACTTTGCTTACAATTGCTGCCTGTTCACCTAAAAAACAAGGTGTTAGGTCTACATATAACCGCTCAGCGGTATCAACAGGTGTTGTTAATAACGCAAATATAAATACAAATAGCTGCGGGCAAGGTGTTTCACCAGTTGGAACTATCTATGATCAAGGCACTGCGCAAACTTCACTTTATACATCAGGATCTTTTGAAGAACGCGTCAAAGGCCTATTATCTGTGACAGTCAACCCTGAAGAAGTGGGCCAAATTAGCTCATCAGCAACTGATACAACAGGTGTTCGTTTCCAAGGCGCTGTTAAAGTTGATACTAATGGTAACGTGAACTTACAACAATCAAGTATGCTTATTAAAGTGTATGATAGTTATGTTTTACAATACCCTGAGCAGTTTCAACCGATTGAAGTTTCATTTGCTACGGCAACAGCCGGTCAGTTTAATATGCAAAATGGTCAAGGATATATTTTGTTTCGTGATCAATACGGCGAAGTTCGCTTTGATGGAACTATGGATGCGCAATACTTCAGCGGAACAGTTAGCTACAAGAACTACAGTCACATCAACGGATCTGCTCCTGCGCAAGGACAATTAGGTCAGTTCTATGTTGCTCGTTGCGGAATTTTTAAATAACCTAAAGGTCCATGCACAGTGGACACAGTTCATACTTTCATTTTGATAAAACATCCCTATCAGTTGTCGCTGGTGGGGGTTCGACTTTAGATCAATCTAAATTAGCCATTTATAATTTGGACGAAGCCGATTCTTTTATTCGCAGCTATGGTTTTAATTACGCGAACGAAGAGGATGCTAAAAAGCTTTGGTACTTTCATCGTCGGGCTTTAGTATTAATGACTGAAAAATTAAAATTCAAATATGAAGAAATTCCTGATGAGATTAAAAACCCTGAACAATTAAAAGATTTACGCCAATTGTTGATCTGGGCGTCCAGCCCAGATAATGCCAACATTCAGAAATGTGCCGGTGGTGTTTTAAGATGTATACATGTTTTTATTCATGCTGAGACCGATTTATTTAGTTACTTTGCTGAAGAAATTCAAAAACAAATTTTAGTTCCCTTTGAAAATACAGTGATTCAAGAAGACAAATTATATCTAAGATCGTTTGTTAAAGATGGCCCTCATCAAGTTGAATTACTACATTTTCAATCAAAACCTTTTAAAACATCAACATCGACAGTGATTAAACTTTTGGCTAAGCCCGATGCGTTAGCTGTCAAAGTTTATGATAAAATTGGTGTTCGTTTTATCACGAAAACTATTTTTGATTCTTTTCAAGTGATCCGGTTTTTAGTGGACTCAAATTTAATTAGCTATCCACATATTATGCCTGATCAGTCTTCAAATAATATGTATCCGGTTGAAGAATTTTTAAATATTTGCGAACGCTTAGAAAAAAAACATGGGCCCATGAGTCGTATGGAGCCCCAAAAAGTTGACAGGCTTTTAAGTCAGCAACTTAAAAGCAGTCAAAATCCATTTATTAAACTTTTCAGAAAAGAAAATCCGTATTCATCAATAGATTTTAGATACATTAAATTTATTTCGCGTAAATTAATTAAAATCAATCCACAGTCAAATGCGCCAACTCATTCGGCATCAGCACAGTTAAAAGATTTTTCTTTCTTTTATCCTTTTGAAGTTCAAATTATGGATCAAGCGGCTTATCAGAAAATGCAGACCGGTGATTCAGGTCACAACGAATATAAAAATCGCCAAATTGAAGCCGCCCGTAAACGGGTTATCGAATTATGATTAGTTTGATCTTTATTAGATCAGTCATTGCCACTATTTTATTTGTTTTGATCACTATTTTTTGGGCAGGATTTGGAATACTTCTCAATATTCTTTTTAATTCACGTCAAATTGATAATTGGATAATCACTACTTGGGGTAAACAGTCCTGTTTTATTTTTGGTGTGCGTATTCGAATGCATGGTTTAGAAAAAATTCAAACTGGGCAAGGTGCAATTGTTTTATTTAATCATTCTAGTTTTATTGATGTGATTGCAATGGCGGGCTATTTGTCTGGTGTCAGATTTGGTGCTAAAATTGAATTATTTAATATTCCAATTTTTGCGCAGGCGATGAAAAGATTTGGAACTTTGCCTATATCACGAAGTAACCGCGAAGAAGTTTTCAAAATTTATAACGAAGCTAAACCGCGTTTTGCCAGGGGCGAAAAATTCGCATTATCACCAGAAGGTGGCCGTTTTTATGGACCGGAACTATCCAGATTTAAATCTGGCCCTTTTGTTTTTGCCATAAATGCCGCTGTACCCATTATTCCTATTGTGATTCATAATGCCGCGACCGCATGGCCTAAGGGCTCGCTGTTGCCGAATACAAAAGCTTGGCACACCACTGTTGATATGTTTGTGTTAGATCCGGTACAGACAGTGTCACACACTGTTGAACACCGCGATGTCTTGATGGATCAAGTATATTCGTTGATGAATTCACACTGGAAAAATTCAACCAGTTAATACTTTTGAATTTTCCAGTCTTGGGCAAAAAGCGGGGATTTCATTCGTAAAGTGCGATGACCGATATCAAGATCAATTATGACATTGTATGGTTTTTGCACTTTGATTCGACTAATTTTTACTTTTTTAACTTCAAAACCAAGGTTTCTAATGGCTTGGGAAATTTTATCAATTTGAATATACTGATCAAAAGTTTTCCCACCATTTTGACTGCGATAATTGCCGACAAAAATATAGTGATCATTAAAATAATAAACTGGTCCCACGAAGCCTTTAAATTGGTTCAGTGGCTTCCATGTTTGACCATCTTCAGTCATAAAAACACCCGATGAAATAGAGGCTATCGCTTTTTTAGGATTTCCAGATTGAAACGACACCGAATAGATTTCTTTTTTTAAAAGCTCATCAATGGAAATATTTTGTGAATTGGCTAATGCTGCTTCATTTTTTTGCCACCACACAAAGCCGTGACCCTTGATTTGACTTTGTATCCACGGTCTTGTTTTCTCTTTACGAACATGAAATTTCGACCACATAGGGTAGTGTATATTTTCAGTGTGGCTTAAGGCCAATGTTTCATCGACTATAAGGCCTTGAATCGCATTCATTTGAATATATTTTTTTGTTGGGTGGCTAACCGTTGTTGCAGTCACCATTTGGTCGAATTCACGCTGACCAACGGTTTCCCAATTTTTTTGTTCGGACTCTACTGAATAAATAAATTTGGCGAAATCAAATTTTGATATCGTTTGATTCATATCAATGTAGCCATATTTTTTTTGATAAAGAACTTGAACAAAACCATTTTCAAAACGAATTGGAATTAATTTTGTGCCAGCTTTAATAAGTGCCAATTTTTTATATTTTGCTTGTGGTGAATTTTGTAATGCTGTTGATTGCAATGTCATCACCAGACCGCGATCATATGGGTCGGTTTGGTAATTTAAAACCACATCGACTAAATTCATTTCAGGTTTAGCCTTAACACGTTTTTTTGTGTACTTTTCAATCCATGTTTTTGACAGATCAAAAGCTGTCACAGTGGGTAAAAAACGCAGGGCTAATTTTTTATGATCTTTAGCTAAGTAATAACTTTCACCATTTTCACGCAAAGTGGCAGATTGAAGTAGCTTATCATAGCTGGCATAGCCTGAGGCAAATGGACTGTTCTTAGACTTAAAAAAGGGCACCTGGTTGGTCGTTTGGCTTTGAAAAAGCTCTGAAAACGCAGGGGGGCTCCACCCATATTGCACGGGAACAGCGGAAAAAGCAGAAAAACTAGACAACATCAGAATGACAAATAGCATCTAATCCAGTGTCTCAGAGGGAAATCATGACTTACAAGACCAGTTCTTGCTATAAAAGTATTTCTGAAAGAAATTGTTTAATAGCTCTAGAAAAAAGAGGTAAGTATGACTCAGGCAGTTAATATTTCTACAATCAAAAAAATCGGCGTAGTTGGCGCAGGCCAAATGGGAAATGGTATTGTTCAAGTGGCTGCAATGTGTGGTTTTAATGTGGTGATGTTTGATGTTTCAAATGCAGCTTTAGACAAAGGTCTAACAACAATTGCTGGTAGTTGTGATCGTTTGATCAAAAAAAATACACTGACAGAAGAGGCGAAAAAAACTTTGCTCGCAAAAATTCAATGCACGACTCAGTTAGGTGATTTGAAAGATTGTGATTTTGTTGTTGAAGCTGCCACTGAAAACATTCAATTAAAACTTAAAATTTTCAAAGACTTAGATGAAACAGTTAAGCCAGAGTCTATTTTAGCGACAAATACCTCTTCAATTTCTGTGACTCAAATCGCAGCTGTAACTAAGCGTCCGACTCAAGTTGTAGGGATGCATTTTATGAATCCGGTTCCACTCATGCAATTAGTAGAGGGCATTAAAGGCCTTCAAACCAGCGATGAAACTTTTGCTACAACAAAACAGTTGGCAGAAAAATTAGGTAAAACTTTTGTTGAATCAGTTAAAGACATGCCAGGCTTTATTGTGAATCGTATTTTAATGCCGATGATTAACGAAGCTGTTTACACATTACATGAAGGAATTGCTACCGTTGAAAGTATCGATAGTGCGATGAAACTAGGAACTAATCAACCCATGGGGCCATTAACACTGGCTGACTTTATTGGTTTAGATACATGCCTTGCGATTATGAATGTTCTTCATGATGGTTTAGGCGATTCAAAATATCGTCCGTGCCCGCTGCTAGTTAAATATGTTGAAGCGGGTTGGTTAGGTCGTAAATCAGGAAGAGGATTTTACAAATATGGCGTTTGATTATCAGACATTACAATTAGAACAAAAACAGACTGGAGTGTGGTGGTTAACGATTAATCGTCCACAGGCATTAAATGCTTTAAACAGCCAAGTCTTAAACGACATGGCCGAAGTCTTAAGACAAATTTCTGAAATGGATTATGAAACAGCCAAAGTTTTAGTGGTCACAGGTAGCGGTGAAAAATCGTTTGTGGCTGGTGCTGATATTAAAGAAATGACTGAAATGAATATTGATCAAGCCAAAGCTTTTGCCCAAAAAGGACAAAGTGTTTTTCATGAATTAAATCTATTAAAAATTCCAGTGATCGCTGCAGTTAATGGTTTCGCATTGGGTGGTGGTTTAGAGCTCGCGCTGGGTTGTGATTTTATTATCGCCAGCGATAATGCTAAATTTGGTTTACCAGAAGTTTCTTTAGGATTAATTCCAGGATTCGGCGGCACTGTCAGATTAACCCGTGCTGTGGGTATTCGTAAAGCCCGTGAATTAACTTTCACTGGCGAAATGATTAAAGCCGATGAGGCCTTAACCTTAGGATTAGTTTCTGCGGTTGTGCCACAAGCAGAACTTCATGCTACGGTAAATAAAAAAATTGAAATGATTTTATCGAAGTCTCCGTTAGCTATAGGGCAAGCGAAAAAATCAATCAACCAAGCTTTTGATTTGCCAACAGAAAAAGCTTTAGAAAACGAAGCCGAAATTTTCGCTCATCTTTTTGAATCGCAAGATACCAAAGAGGGCGCAAAAGCTTTTCTTGAAAAAAGAAAACCCAACTTCATAGGTGTATAAATGACCAAGAATCCTATACGAATAGTCACTGCAGCAGCTTTGTTTGACGGTCACGATGCCGCGATCAACATTATCCGCAGAATACTGCAAGACTTCGGGGCTGAGGTTATTCATTTAGGACACAACAGATCTGTCAGTGATGTGGTGAAAGCTGTGCTACAAGAGGGTGCGCAAGGTGTATGTATTAGCTCATACCAAGGCGGCCACATGGAATACTTTAAATATTTAAAAGATCTTTTAGATGACGCTGGCGCTGGCTACGTTAAAATTTATGGCGGTGGCGGCGGCGTGATCATTCACGACGAGAAAAAAGCCCTTGAGGACTACGGCATTGCTCAGATTTTTCATCCCGATGATGGACGAAAAATGGGCCTTGAAGGCATGATTAAAATGATTATCGATGGTTGTGATTTTGATGTGCTTGATGCGCAGAAAAAACTATCAGCTGCAAAGCAGGCTAAATCAAGCAGTGCTATTAATATGAAAACTGTTTTCAGCAGTCAGCAAAAACCTGATCCTATTCCGTCGTTTGAATTGGGCGTAGCCTTAACAGCGATTGAAAACGGTGTTAAAAATATTAAACTTGATCATTTTGGTTTAGAAAAATTTGCAAGAGCAAACAACAAGCAAACGAAAACTCCCCTGGTCTTAGGTATCACAGGAACTGGCGGCGCCGGTAAATCATCATTGATTGATGAATTATCACAGCGTTTTTTAAATGCTTATCCTGATCATAAAATCGCTGTGGTCTGCGTTGATCCTTCAAAAAGAAAAACAGGCGGATCGCTTTTAGGTGATCGAATTCGTATGAATTCATTATCACGCAATCGCATTTATATGCGCTCAGTGGCATCGCGCGGTTCAGGTAAAGAAATCGCAAGTTCTCTTCCAGAAATTTTAAATTTTGTGAAACAATGTGATTTTGATTTTATTATCGCTGAAACATCGGGTATCGGTCAGGGAAATATGGCGATCACTGATGTCAGTGATATGTCGATGTACGTGATGACTTCTGATTTCGGGGCGCAATCACAACTTGAAAAAATTGATATGATCGATTTTGCAGATTTCGTAGCTGTGAATAAAGCCGATCGTCGTGGCGCACTTGATGCAGTTCGTGATGTGACAAAACAATACAAACGTTCACGTAAAATTTTTAATGACGATGTTAAAGTTCCAGTGTTCTTAACTCAGGCTTCACAATTTAATGATGGTGGAGTTAACCAATTATTTTTTGCTATTGCTGACAAACTTCACGAAAAAGAATCAATGCCTAAAGTCAGCGATATTTATAAAAAAACTGTTTTGTCAGCAGACGAACATGTGATTATCCCGGTGGATCGTCAAAATTATTTAACTGAAATCACAACGACAATTAAAAAATACAAAGACCGAGTTAAAACCTTAGCCGATAAGGCTTCAAAATTAGGGTCCTTAGAAAATTTAAAAACTGAATTAAATTTGGATGAAAAAACCTATTTGATAAAACAATCTGAATTTTCTGAAGGTTTAACAAATGATGAAATTGAATCACTTAAGAATTGGTCTCAGCTTAAAAAAACCTATTCGCAAGACGAATTGATTTTTAAAGTACGCGGTAAAGAAATTAAACAATCTTTGATCACTAAATCTTTAAGCGGTACTAAAATTAGAAAAATTGTTTTACCCAATTACAAAGACTGGGGTGATCGGTTTACTTTTCTTAAAATGGAAAATGTTGCTGGGGAATTTCCTTATACAGCAGGTGTGTTTCAATTAAAGCGCGCTGATGAAGACCCTAAACGTATGTTCGCTGGCGAAGGCACACCAGATCGCACCAACAAACGGTTTCATTATTTATGTAAAGGCGAAAAGGCCCACAGATTATCAACAGCGTTTGATTCAGTGACTTTATACGGACAAGATCCTGATTTGCGCCCTGATATTTACGGTAAAGTCGGCGAATCAGGTGTTAGCATCTGCTGTCTAGACGATATGAAACGTCTTTATGCGAACTTTGATCTGATTAATCCAAATACATCAGTCAGTATGACGATCAATGGGCCGGCTCCCATGATATTGGCTTTTTATTTTAATACGGCTATTGATCAGCAAGTTCTAATTAAAGAAAAAGAATTAGGCCGAAAATTAAATGAAATAGAATATAAAACTTTAGCAGACCTTACGATGTCGCAAGTTCGCGGTACTGTTCAGGCTGATATCCTTAAAGAAGATCAAGGTCAGAACACCTGCATTTTTTCAATTAACTTTGCTTTAAAAATGATGGGTGATATTCAAGATTATTTTATTAATAAAAATATTAAAAATTTCTATTCAGTTAGTATTTCTGGTTATCACATTGCTGAAGCCGGGGCTAACCCGATTAGTCAATTGGCCTTTACGCTTTCAAATGGTTTCACGTTTGTTGAATACTATTTAGCTAGGGGCATGAGTGTTGATGACTTTGCTCCGAATTTAAGTTTTTTCTTTTCAAACGGTCTTGATCCTGAATACACAGTTTTAGGTCGTGTGGCGCGACGTATTTGGGCGATTGCCATGAAAGATTTATATAAGGCAAACGATCGATCGCAAAAATTAAAATATCATATTCAGACTTCTGGCAGATCACTGCATGCCCAAGAAATTGATTTTAATGATATCCGCACTACGCTACAAGCGTTGATTGCTTTAAACGATAATTGTAATTCATTACACACCAATGCCTATGATGAAGCCATCACCACACCAACGGAAGAATCAGTTCGCCGGGCTATGGCGATTCAAATGATTATTAATCGTGAATTTGGCGCGGCTAAAAATGAAAACATGAACCAAGGCAGTTTTTTTGTTGAAGAACTTACTGACCTTGTTGAAGATGCAGTATTAGCTGAATTCAAAAAAATCAGTGAACGGGGCGGGGTATTAGGAGCTATGGAAACCCAGTATCAACGTTCAAAAATTCAAGAAGAATCAATGTACTATGAACATTTAAAACATTCTGGCGAATTACCGATTATCGGGGTGAATACTTTTATCGATCCAAAAACAATGGCGCAGAATTATATTCCACCAAAAATTGAATTAGCTAGGGCTTCAACTGAAGAGAAAAATCATCAGTTAGGCCAAGTCCAAAAAATTCAATCCGAAAATAAATCTGAATCCGAAAAGCAATTACAACATCTAAAAAACACCTGCTTAAGTGGTGGCAATATTTTTGAAGCCCTTATGTTAGCAGCTAGACATTGCACTTTATATCAAATGTCACAGGCTTTATACGAAGTCGGTGGCCAATACAGAAGGAATTTATAATGAAAAAAGCAATCATCAAATTAGCAGCTATTGCAGCAACTATCACATTAGCAAGTTGTGCTCATCATAAAGATGTTAGACCAGGTGCTGATGGTATTCACCGTGTTATCATTCAAACAACGGGTGATGAATCAGAAAAACGAAACGTGATTGATCAAGCTAATCACTTCTGTAAAGAACAAAATCAATATGCCGCTTTTGTAACAGAAGAGCAAAAATACACAGGTCAAATGGATGAAAAATCTTACCAAAATACAAAAGTCGTTTCTAAAGTTTTAAAAACAGTCGGTAGCGGGGCTTACGTATTCGGCGGTAGCAAAGAAAGTAACGCTGGTGGCATCGGGGGGGTTCTAGCCGGTCAAGCAGCAGGCAGTGCCATCGGCGAAGGCTACACAGTCGACATGCAATTTAAGTGTATGTAGATTTTGTAACTAAATTTTAATAAAAATTTATCATTAAAACAAAAAAAACCAAAGATCATGTCTTCGGTTTTTTATTATCTAATACAGATTATTAGTAGTTTAGAAAATTAACCAGCGAATGAATATTTAACTGGTCCAATGATTTCTTTAGTTTTTGTATTAACAGTGAAATCAATTATTAAACCTGATTCGGTAGAGTTATCAGGCTTGATGTACGAGCCAGTGCTAGATTTAAACTTCATATCTTCATTAAGAACGATTAATTGACAAGTCACTTTGACAGACTTTCCCAAAGTACATTTATTGGTAATTGTTGAAAGTGCACCGTTACCTTTTTTGTCAAATTGACTTAGCATTATAGTAGCCATAATTTTTGATACTTTAATACCAACAGTATCTTCTTCATACCCACCATTAGCTGTAGCTGTTGGATTTACTTCTAGTAAAATTCCTAAAGCTTGTTCTTCAACTGATGAATAATCATCAGCAAAGCTTGTAAGTGCTGTTAATGTTACAAATATAGTTAAAAGGACTTTTTTCATATAAATTCTCCTGGTTGTTTTACAGGAGATTAATGCAAACGTTAAAAATTCATAGATGTTATATTTTTGACACCTATTTATTACACAGTCGTTATGTAGTTTAGTTGGATGTGGAGACTTTAAATAGATTTAACTGACTTTAAGTTTAATCTTAGGGTTGATTTTTTCATACAAACTAATAAGTCTATCTGTAGAAAAATCATCTAATCGATTTCGTAGGATCTTGCTGACTTTGGTCTCATCAATACCAAGTACTTCGGCCATTTCACGTTGGGTGATTTTAGTTTTAAGAATATGCCGAACAAACTTCTGTTGTATATCATGACGAAATTGTTCCAAAGGTGTTGGATTTTCAGATGGAGCAAGTGTTCCTTCAGTTTTTTCAATTTTTTTCAAAACTTTTCTAATTTCAACTTTGCTGGGCATAGCCATATTTATCTCCGATAAGTATTAATAACTCCAATATATATTTGGTGGTCTTCTAACAGCCAAATCATTTTATAAAGCTTTCCATTTACTCTGATTTCTTGGCTGAAATAAGAGTATGGTGGTTTAACAGTATCTGGAAACAAAGCCAGACCATCGATTTTTTGAATCAGCTGCAGAATTAAATCATCAGTTATAACTAATGAGTGTTTTTCTTCGTAGTGTGGATCAATGATGACTTTTGTAATTCGTATATCATTAAATTCGATGTTAACTTTGTATTCCCGACGTCTCACAGCAATAGATTAGCAAAACTTGCTAAATATAGCAAGTTTAATTTAGAATCGATTTTTATCTAATCTGTTTGATTTGAGATCAAAATAGAGTTTAGTAGGAAGTGTACTATAGCTAGTTGACGCAACCGTCGATTTGAAAATAGCTAACTTCGATTGAAAACAACTTAATAAAGTTTCAAATGCATGTTTTAGGTAATCCTTACCTGTCAAAAGTTTTGACAGGTATTGTTTTAGCCAACCTATGATAACATCTCTCAAATTAAGAGGTATCACATGTTTAAAAATATATTAGTTTTAGCTACAATCCTGGTTTCATTTAACTTCTCGCAAGCAGCAGATTCGCAAGACCGTATTAAGTGTGAAGTAATCAAAGTGCTTAACGCTGAAAGTGGTTTTCAAGTTGGTAGCGAAATGCAGTTTACGACTGAATTAAACCAAGTTTTTATGGATGGCTATTCTGCAAATTGTGAAATCATTGCCTCTGAAATCGATCAAGAGAATCAAGAAACTGTTCAGTGTGAAGATTCAAATTTGATGACTTTTTTGCAAAGTAGAAGCGTTCTTGTTATCGAAGATGTTGCAGTATTAACTTGTCAGTAGTTAACTTAAATTAACTGAACTGCTCAAAAATCTTATCAGCACACTTGATACCGTCGACAGCGGCGGAAGTGATTCCGCCAGCGTAGCCAGCACCTTCCCCGCAAGGGTATAAACCCCGATGAGACAAGCTTTCTAATGTTTCAGAATCTCTAGTCACACGTAACGGGCACGATGTGCGAGATTCAATCCCGTACAATTGGGCTTCTTCAGAAATAAATCCACGCATACTTTTATTAAAATTTTCTAGACCTTCATGAAGCTTTTGTAACATAAAATTTGGTAACAATTGATCAAGCCTAATCGGGACAACACCAGATGGTGATGATGTTTTACGAAGGGGATTTGTATTCGATTTTTTTAGAAATGACATTAAATTTTGTGCCGGTAATTCTTTTGTGCCTTTGTTCGCAATCACTTCTTTGTAGGCGTTTTGTTCAAGTTCTCTGCGTAATTTCATTCCGCCTAACATATCACTTCCGAAAAGCTTATCGTGTTGAATACTGACAACGACAGCCGCATTTGCAAACTCAGAATTTCTGTTGAAGTTACTCATGCCGTTACAAACAAGGCCATCTTTTTCTGTACCGCTGGATAACACGTATCCCCCTGGGCACATACAAAAACTATAAACACCAATACCTGAGGCATCATCATGATGGACAAGTTTATAATTTGCTGATCCTAATTTGGGATGTTCTGAAAATTGACGATACTGAATTTGATTAATTAATTTTTGCGGATGTTCCACACGTAAACCCATGGCAAAAGATTTACCTTCAACATGCACACCAGATTCTAGTAGATGATACAACATATCTTCTGCTGAATGGCCCGTAGCTAAAATAATATGGTCTGAATTATAAGTTTCAGTTTGATTTAATTTAGTGTTTTTAACTTGTACACCAGAGATTGATTTTTGCTGTGAATTATTATTATAAATTAATTTTTCAACCTGAGAATCGAAATGAATTTCACAGCCGTTTTCAATCAAGAATTGTCTGACCTTGGGGATGACTCGTCTGATTTTATCTGAACCTACATGCGGGTTTGACAGCCACTGAATTTCTGCCGGAGCGCCAAACTGTACAAGTCTGTTTAGCACATAGGGTATATGATCTGATTTAATTCGCGTAATTAATTTTCCATCGGAATATAGACCAGCTCCGCCTTCGCCGTAACATACATTATTTTTTGGATCTAATTCACCGTAGCGCCAGTATTTATTAATCCCTTTGATCCGCTCTGAAGATTCAGAGCCACGTTCAAAAAGTTTACAGGGAATCCCGCGTTCGACCAAACGTATGGCCGCAAATAATCCCGCAGGCCCTGAACCCACCACAATCGGTTTTTGAAAGTTTTTTGATTTTATTTTAGCTTCACTTGCTTTCGGTAATTCAAATTTTTCAAGACTAAGTGTTTCATTTTCATCGGCGACTTCGATGGTGTAAACAAAATGTGGGGAATGTTTCTGTCTTGCATCAACAGATTTTCGTAAAATTCGATAAGGCCCATGCTGAGGCATTAGCCATTCAAGATGCTTTTCTAAATCATCATCAATTTTTATTTTTACATCTTTAAATATCTTCGACATTTCACGGGGAATGTAGCAAAGTATTCCCATGTCAGCAATCACACAGTTTTTACCGAAGAATCACCTCAGTTACATAGTTGGTCTATTAGTCCATATGCCACTTCCACAGTTTGTATGGACCCCGATCATTAAAATTTTTGCATGGTTTTATAAAATTGATCTCTCTGAGGCTGAAAAACCTGTAAGTCTTTACACAAGTCTTGGTGATTTCTTTGTCCGTAAACTGAAACATGGCATCCGGCCTGTGGGTGATGCATGGGCACTGCACCCAGCAGATTCAGTCATTACTCAATCGGCGGTTATTCAATCAGGAAAACTGATCCAAGCTAAAAATAAGACTTACAATGTGAATGAATTTCTTTCAGATCCACAGGGTCTTTCAAAATTTGAAGGCGGGCAGTTTTCGACTTATTATTTGTGCCCCACAGATTATCACCGTGTGCACTCACCAGTCGATGGAATCATTACTAAAGTGATTCATATTCCGGGGGCTTTATGGCCCGTGAACCAATGGTCGACAGAAAATATTCAAGAATTGTTTTCAATTAATGAACGGGTCTATGTGGAAATAAAAACAAACCGCGGTGTTGTGGGTTTAGTGTTTGTGGCCGCGACTAATGTGGGTCATATTGAACTGAGTTTTGATTCAGAAATTCACGGCAATCAATTCAGAGTTTTTAAACCGTTAGTGAAAGAAAATCTAAATATTTCTATTTCGCGTGGTGAAGAAATCGGCTTATTTCGCATGGGCAGCACTGTTGTGATGTTGTATTCCAAAGATTGTTTTACGCAAAATACAGTACAAGTTGATCCGTCTTCGCTGATTCAAAAATCAGTGAAGGTGAATTCGAACTTTTTGAATTAAAAAACTAAACAGGATATGTACATTCTGTCGTTGAAGTTTCCTGAATTGTGACATTTTCTAGAAGTGGAATTTGAGTTTTTGTTTGATCGAAAATCCATTTAGCTAATAGTTCAGAAGTGGGATTTTCAAGTCCTGCAACTTCATTTAAAACTTTGTGATCTAATTGTGATAAGATTGGCGCCATGATTTTTGTAATCACATGGTAATCTAAAACCCAACCAATTTTGGTGTCCAGATCGCCTTTTAATGATAAAACAACTTTAAAGCTATGCCCATGCATTTTAGCACAGGGGTGGTCCGCTGGTAAATGCGGTAAAAAGCGGGCTGATTCAATTTGGAAATGCTGTTTTAAACGGTAAGCCATGGGTTTTATTTAGTCAGTTTTACAATATCAGTCAAATCCAATATTGCAGAATTATAAAATCACCAGTAAATTACCCCTATGGAATCAACAACATTACATTTGGCTAAACAAAACTTTAAATTCTCGTCAGCGCACTTTCTGATTTTTGACGCGAAATCGGCAGAAATGCTACATGGCCATCACTATCAAGTTAAAGTCGATTTGATGTTTAACCAGCCCTCTGGCAGCCATCAAGTTGGGTACTTCGTCGATTTTCATGTGCTCAAAAAATATATTAAATCACAATGTGATATTTGGGATGAACATGTTCTGTTACCTAAAAAACATCCAGATATGAGGTCTAAACTGAGCGCTGATCAAAAAAATTATGAAATTACTTTTCGCGATCGATTTTATTCATTACCGGTTAAAGAGACAATTTGGCTAGAAGTCGACAACACTAGTGTTGAACAGCTTTCAAAATTATTAGCCCATAATTTTCATCAAGAATTTAAAAAATATCACTTTGCACAAATCACGGTTTTAGTTGAAGAAACAAACGGGCAGTCGGCATCGACGACGCTGAAATTTTAATACTGAGTTTTTAGTATTTAGACAGTTGACCTGTTGAGACTTCTTTTGGGCTGAGTTCTTTTAATATTCGATAATTCCAAAAACAAATTTTCCCAGGGTTGTTGAGCCAATCGACTAAGACATCTTCAACTAACTGTGGTGAGCCATTACACCAAGTGGCAGCTAGATCTGAAATATTTGTAACTGTGCCAACTGACCATGACCAAAACGATTTATCTTTTTTATAAAAATCACGATTAAAATTACTGTGTCCTAGAACGACTGTGCCAAAAATAATTTTTTCATTTTGTGGATTTCTGATTTGATCACGGGCTTTTTCAAGTAAAGCTGAATCACTCATTTTAACAACAAAGCTTTCGGCCTTATCATTTTTTCGACCAACAAGAAAATAACTGCCGTCCGTGTTAACAGGAACTACTTGTGGACGAATCAAATCAGCAAACCTCACTTGATGTGATTGCAGTGAATACGTTAAAAATTTATAGTCAGCTGATACTTTCACCCATGCCGTACTGGATTGAAGCCTGATCGATTTTTTTTGTGTTTCTAAATTGGCAAGTGTGACTGAGTGTTGGTTAAGAACTTTTTGAAAGCGATCCAGTTCAGTGACTAAAAATTGATTTTTATCAATATGCAGATTTTTCAAAAATAAAGACATCACTTTAGATGTGGTTTCAGTTATTTTAAAAAAATGAAGTCCGCCTTCACTCGTCTGTACGGGTAGTGATTTAACTGCGGATTCATCATGACAGGTGACCCAGATTTTGAAATCACGATTCAATACAATTTGATTCTCTGCTGTGTTCAGTAAGCTATAACTTTGATTCTGATTCTTTAAAACAATTGATTGAGATGCGAATGCTAACAGTTTAATTTCTGTTTCAGATTGTAAATACGGGGATCTTTCTTGTAGCCACAGCTGAATAGTCTGAGATTTATTATTAGTCACAGTCAGCGTTGCTTGATCACAGAACTCAGGCCAACGGTAAGTTTCTGAGGCCTCGATTGTTGCGCCTGT
>JAYSQO010000135.1:0-7084 GCA_043721535.1 Bdellovibrio sp.
CTTGAATCTAATTTATAAACCGGTGAATACGAAGGTAACCATGACGCTGTTGCCACAGCACCTTTAGCTTGATTGATGGCAGTCAGTGCGTTTACTCGACCTTCGACAACAGCTAAATTATTTAAAGCCGATGTTAAATCCGCAGAACCTAAAACGATTCCTTTAATTTGATAAGCTGATAATTGTGTGGCTTCACGAACAATCAATGCCGCAAGACCAGCAACAAAGGGCGCTGCCATTGATGTTCCACTTAATGATTGAAAGCAGTTTGTATAAAGATTTGTTTCGATAGCGCAATGAGCCCCTGGAATTGTACTTAATATCGATGAACCAGGAGCAAAAACATGAACTAAGTTTGAACTGTAATTTGAAAAAAATGATCTTTGATCTGAACTTGTTGATGAACCGACACTGATATTACTTGGTGTATCGTAAGCTGCTGGGTACATCGGCGTTGAATCGATATTGACACCGCTATTGCCTGCAGCACTGACTAAAACAACATTGTTATCGTATGCAAATTTATAGGCATCATGTAAAGATCTTGAATAGCTTGCGCCACCCCAAGAATTATTAATGACTTTAGCTCCGTTATTAACAGCATAATAAATTGCGTTAATTGCATTGGCCGTTGTTCCTGATCCGTTAGCATCTAAAAATTTTAACGGCATTATTTTTATTTTTGCCTCACGCACTGGAACTTTTAAAATATCTTGTCCAACACCTAGAATAATACCTGCCACATGTGTTCCGTGATTTTTGTCGTCGTACATTGAACCAGAATTCGTGATAAAGTTCCAACCATTGATGTCATCAATGTAACCATTGCTGTCATCATCAACGCCTGCAACACCGTTTTTCTCGGCCGCATTTTCCCAAATACTATTTGAATTAGCAAAAACCGCATGGCGAATATCAACGCCAGTATCGACAACGGCAACTATAGGTTTAGTTCCTTGATTATAAGGTAAAGCCACAGCCCAAGAATCTTTAACTTGTGTTTGTGTGCCTGACTGACCATAACTATCTGTGCCTGCCGGTGCCACGCCAAACGCATTTTGATCGCCTTCATCTACATTGGGATCAAGACTTAATAGATAGTTAGGTTCGATAAATTCAACATCTGGATGTTCTTTTAATAGACTTAATTTAGCTGCGCTGACTTGATCTAAATGCATCATGCCGGCTTGTTCGAACTTACGACGAACTCTCATTTCACCTAAATTTTGAATTAATTTTTGACCGCGATCAGCAGCCACTCTGTTGGCAAAAGCACGGGCTTTTAAAGCCGCTTTACGACCACTAGCACTGAATTTATCACCACTAGAGTCTTCAGGAACCGGTTGGCTTTTGAATTTAACAATGTACTCCCCTGAAGCGACTTGCGTCTGAGCAAGGGAAGATAGACTGATCATCATAAGCATCGCAATTACAATAGTATTATGGCTTTTTGACATATAAATAATTATCGCCACAAATCTGAAAATTCTAAAGTTCAATACCACCGAATCTCACAATAACACAACTCACATTTGTTGACTCAGCCATAGAAGTTATAAACTATATAGGTATGTCTCAAATACGGAAAATCTTCATTAGCGGCTTAGTCTCATTTTTACCCATTGTTTTATCAATTTATGTGATCACATCAGTGTTTGGCTTAGTTGAAAACTTTTTAGGTCAGTATATCCGTTTAATTTTGCCCAACGGCGCCTACATCCCAGGGTTAGGTTTTGTAGCCACTTTGTTATTAATTTTTCTATCTGGAGTTCTCGTTAATAACTTTATGACGGCCGCGTTGATTGCAAATATCCAAGAAAAGCTGACAGAAGTTCCGCTGATTAAAATTATCTATTCACCACTTCGTGATTTGATGAATTTATTTGCCAAGGGCCAAGAACAAAGAACTTTACAAAAAGTTGTCCTCGTTCACCTATCTCCACATCAAACTGTGATTGGCTTAGTCACGCGCGAATCCTTTGAAGATCTTGGCGTTAAACTGACATTTAAAAATGAAAGAATTGCTGTTTACGTTCCCATGAGCTACGGACTTGGTGGCTACACTATTTTAGTGAATAAACTAGAAATAGAGCCTATTGATATGCCGATTGAAAGAGCCATGAGTTTAGCTTTAACAGGTTGGATTAAGACAGATACCGAAAGCAGCAGTAAACATAAATATACAAAGAAATGAGTTGGACTATCCTATGAGCCAAAGAACAAAATCTACTATTGATAAAGCTCTCGATATTAACTTAGACATCATGAAATATGGTTCTTTCGCAGAAATTGGCGCAGGCCAAGAAGTGGCCCGTCAGTTCTTTCAGGCTGGCAAGGCCTCGCAAACTATTGCTTTAACAATTTCAGCTTATGATATGACTTATAGTGACATTATTTATGGTAAAGAAAAATCAGGTCGCTACGTTTGTGAATCACGACTTCGTAAAATGCTTGAAAAAGAATACACAAAACTAATCGACCGCTTAGATTCAACCCGCGGTTCAAAAACGACTTTTTTTGCTTTCGCTGACACAGTGGCAACGGCTTCAAACAACCATGGATCAAAAAGCCACGGTTGGATGGGTGTTCGTTTTCAACATAAACCACAAAGTGCCCCATCTGAAGTTATGCTTCACATGCGTCTGTTAGATAAACATCGCCTGCAACAGCAAGATGCTTTAAGTGTTTTAGGTGTTAATTTAATTCATTCTGCTTTTTACAGTACAAAAGACACAGAAACTTTTATCGAACATTTGTTTGATGATATCAAAGCTGGTTCAATTAGTGTTGATGCGATTCATTTTAGCGGCGAGGCTTTCAAGCATTTTAATGAAATTAAAGCCAATTTATTGATGGTTGAAAAAGGCTGGAGTGACGCTGTTTACATTAACCCTGAAGGCCAAATTCAAAATCCAAGCGATGGTCTCTGGGGAAAAAACATTCTTGTACAACGGGCATTCTACCACCCTGTTACGAACACACATATTGACGTCGCTGATAAAGGCCAGCAGCATTTTACTAAAGAATTTGGTTTGAAGTCAGTAGACACCACTACTGTTTTTGAATTTAATTTTAACAACAGAATTAAAAAATCAACTTTGTCTGTTGAAGAAGCCTTAGTAAAAGTTGAAATGCTTTCGACTTTAAAAAAACCAATCTTAGTGACTAATTTTTCTTTGTTTTATCAATTGAAAGAGTACTTACGACTTATTTCAGATAAGCCACTAGGCATCGTGATTGGCGCGTCTAATTTAGAAAAATTATTTGATGAAAAATTTTATTCAGATTTAAGTGGTGGTTTACTTGAAGGCATGGGTAAATTATTAGACCAGTCTACACGTCTTTATATTTACCCTCATAAAACACCACTTATTTGTATTCAAACAAAAAGTTTTAATCCCAATAAAAACATTCGAAATGTTTATTCTCATTTAATTGATAATAAACTGATTCAAGATATTTCAGGTTGTGATCAAATAACAGAATTTATTCATTCAGAAGATATTGTGAAGCTGATGAAGAAGAAAGATTCTTCTTGGAAAAAACTTGTTCCGCATGAGATTCAAAACATCATTGCGAAACAAGTTAAATGACTTGGTATTTTTCGTTGTATTTCTTTTTAAGCGTTTTTTATATTTAGGCTGGTTTAAATTATTTCTAATTAAACTTTATGTCTAAACATGATCAATCCATGTGTCACATCATACGGTGATACAGAAACTGAAACACGGTCTCCGGGAACGATACGAATATTAAATCGTTTCATTTTTCCACAGACCCGAGCAGAAATACTGACTCCGTTGTCTAAAACAACAGAATAAATACCGCCGCCCTTAAGATCTACGATTTTGCCATCAAGGCTAATCAAATCGTCTTTTGCCATTAGAAATTTCTTCTAGGTCTATTTCCGCCGCCGCCACCGCCGCCGCCACCAAATCCACCAGTGCGTGGTTTAGCTTCCATTGGTTTTGCGATTGCTACATTAACTGCGCGTCCCGCTAATTCTTTGCCGTTTAATGCATTAACTGCATTATCAGCAGCTTCGTCAGTTGCCATTTCGACAAATCCGAAACCACGTGAACGACCTGATTCACGATCAGTTATGATTTTAGCATCAACAACTTCACCAGCTGAAGATACAAAGTCAGCTAATTCATCAGATGTTACACTGAAAGAAATTTGGCTAATGTATAGTTTGTTTTTCATGTTCTTTTCCTCTTTTAACATCATGTAAGCTTAAGTGCTTCATGATTTTTTTCTAAATAAAATGTCAGATTTAAAGAGGTTTAGATACTAATAGAAGACTAAAAGACAAAGCACTCAAATAAAACAAAGACTTAACTGATATAAACATAGTTGGTCTTGTAAGGCAACCCTGTATTGAAAATTATGCCTAAAGTGGCCTTTAAAGCATTATAAGCGTTTTAAGCCCTATAAATATCACTGATTTAAATATTAATGAACAATTCCGATAAGACAGAAGTATGGATATTAAGGACATCACTCAGTACATAAAGCAGAACTCAAACAAAGGTTTGCTAGACACGACTCTTGAACTTATGTATAATAAGTTTGAATTCAATCTTATTATACTTATCGACAATGCAGACAGATCAAAAGTTATTGGTCATAAATTTTTTAAGACCTATGAGCAATTTCAACAATATTACGCCCACCTACCTATGAAGTACGGCTATATATATTTTCATAAAAACAACAACACTTATAATGCCGGCGCTAGTTTTTTCGATCAGGGCTGGATGTGTACTCACGACGGTCCAAATGCGACCGTCACTGATTACTACGATGATAAAACAACATCTACTTCTGAAGACTTACCTATTGAATTTGATATAATCTTTGAAGATGATAAAAAAGCTAAAGGAGCTGCGTAGGAATGACAGCTTGATCAAGGTAAATTTCATTAAGAGCTTCTGTTAATATCTGAACCTTATCAGACGCATCTAAAGAATTATATTGTGTCACATTTTTTAAAAAATACTGTTCAGTAAACTTAAAATACTTAAACTGACTGTTAAATTTAGGTTTTCGACCATCCACAAATGAAATAAAAATATTATCCTCGATTCTAATTCTGGATTTATCAGCAGCAATAATCGAGAAGCACACCATTACATCCTGCCTAGAGTAAAAAGTAATTCGATAACTGCCTTTTTCTAAGCCATATAGCTTTTCGATTTGATCTAGAAATTCGCTGAGGATATTGTAGCATTCTTTTTCATTCATGAAAACAGGCTGTGCAAATAAAAGCTCAGGCTTATGAAGAAATAAAGCAAGAACAGCGCTATACATGATTCGAGAATCGAATTTTAGTCAAACTACCTAAACTCATAAGCTAATATATGCGACATAATAGCCAAAAAAACACAGATTTAAACCCTGTCATAGATCATCCGATAAGCTTAAAGTATGGATATATCGGGGATTAAAGAGCACTTCTACTCACTTAATACAAATGACCTACAGTCGTTTGTTCAGTCTATTTTAAAATCTAAACCTGAACAGTTTATTCTACTATTTTTAGATGAAACAAAAACAAAAATTATAAATGAAATGATTTTTAAAACAGATTCTGATCTTGATAAATATTTATTTCAGCTTCGCATGAACCATAACTTAGTCTTGTTCTATCATCAAAATGACACTTACTACGCTGGCGCCAGATTTCTAATGGAAAGCTGGTCTTATAAGCTGGTTGGTGAAAACTGTATTCTGGATCACTACAATCATGTGGGTCAATACAAACATCAGTATAAAACTGCTCAGCAAATGATGATTGAGCTTGTCAAAGAAATAACTGCAGAAATAAAAGTCAAAGCAAGTTAGTTGGGATTTTTGCAGAATACAAATACACGTTATTTAAAGCTTCGGCAAATAATTTCAACTTTTCTTTTGGAGCGTACACAATATATTCGTCGAAAGTAACGCCAAAGTTTGAATAACAAAAAGATTTGATATCAAATTTAAATCTACTTTAAACCCAGTATACAAGGCTTTATAACGCCAAAAAACTCAGATTTAACCCCAACCTAAAAACATCCGATAAGTTCAAAGTATGGATATTAAGGCCCTGCAAAACCTATTAAAAGCAAACAGTCCTGAAGAGTTTCATAAGAAAACTTTAGAGGTTCTGCTGTTAAAAATAGATCAAACTATTTTATTTTTCGTTGATAATAATCAATCAAAAATTACAGGCTATAAATTATTTAAAAATTATGATGATTTAAAACGTTTCACTGCACGTCTACGCATGAATATTGGATACGTACGCTACACAAAAAAAGAGGCGATGTTTGAAGTTGGTGCAAGATTTTATGAACAAGGTTGGATCTACCAGTACGATGGTTTAAAATCGTATCCTACTCACTATTGCGACAACAAACATAAATCCTTAGATGAATTTAAATCTATGGAATTGGATCAAATTTTCGACTGTAATGAAACACCTAAAGTAGCTGCGTAGGAATAACTGCCTGATCGATATAAACTTCATTTAAAGTTTCCATTATAAACAGAGTGCGATCTGTAGTGCTTAGTTGATCAAATTCTTTTAAATTTTTGTTAAGATAGTTAAACATAAAATCCCTATATCTAAATCGATAATTAACAGTTGTTTGGAGTTCTTCTAAAAATGAAATTAAAACATTGTTCTCGATTCTTATTCTGGATTTACCTGCAGCAATTACAGAAAAACAAATACTTGTATTTTCTCTTGTATAAAAAGTTATTCGGTAACTGCCATTTTCTAAAAAGTATTGTTTTTCGATTTGATCTAGAAATTCACTTAAAATAATATAGCATAGTTTTTCATTCATAAAGACGAGCTATGCAAATAACAGCACAGTCTTCGATTTACTTTAATCTAAATAGAATTCCGAACTTCGGACAACTACCCCATCATACCTAGCCATTCAATCATCGATTGAACAGGCTGGCCACTGGCTTGACCAGAGGCTAACGCACCAGTTGATTTATCATTCCAACAGTACACATCTAAATGCGCCCATTTTTTTCCGGCTGTGAATTTTTCTAAGAATAAGGCGGCTGTGATTGCTCCGCCGAA
>JAYSQO010000136.1:0-6895 GCA_043721535.1 Bdellovibrio sp.
AGGAAATTTGCCAGCTAAAGATTTTATCAAAAAAGATTTAAGAAATAAAGATCGTTACAGCGCGGATAATTTAACGATGTCGGCTGAAGAACTTGAAGCAGAATATAAAAAACAACAAGCTGACAATGATAAATATGTTGAAAACTATTTAAAAGGAATGCTTGTTGGAGATGTTGATTTCGGTAAAGCCTTAAGTGATGATGTTATTGGTCAGTTAGTGAATATTAAATCCGTGTTTGATGATGAAATCCGAAGAGCCAAAGAAAGTTGTATTGCGGCAGCAAATACTCCGGGTAAAAAGCATGAAAAAAACTTTTACCAAGCCTGTGATCAGTTACAAAGACGATTTTTACACATATCAACTTATTTAGAAAAGCAACCTGGTTGCCCCGATGGCGGAAAAGTTGATGCATCAACTTTAAGATGTAGCTGTTCAAGCGGAGTCCAAGCTAACCCTGGTGCAAAATGTAGTGCAGCTCCTCCCGTGGTTGTTACACCAACGCCTGTAACATCAGAAACAACAAAACCTGTTAACCTAGATGACTCTAAAGCTTGTGAACTAGGCGGAACATACTGTGTTAAAGGGACATGTACAGTCACTGGTGATAATGGAGCGGGTGTAGAACAAAAAGAATGTCGCATGCCAAATAAAACTGAAGATGGCGCAAAAAATGGCGGAAGTTTTTGGTCTAAAATTGGTGGATTTTTAAAGGCAGCCGCTCCTTGGATATTAGGTGGTGTGGTATTATTTGCGATTTATAAATTATGGTCACCGAAAAAGCCAAGTAAGAAATCAGCAGCAGATTACTGCCCGAACGGCACAAAACCTCCGTGTGGAGTTTCATGTCCTGCGCCGCAAGTTGTCTTAGGTAGCATTTGTGGATGTGCGGCATGTCCTCCAGGGCAAACATTATCAAATCAGACTTCTTGTTCGTGTACGACAACATCATCAGTCAGTATTATTACTTGTGCCGACGGAGTCACACAAGTGAGCAATATATCACTTTGCCCAACGTCAGCGAATTATACATGCTGGAATGGAACTGTTGTGACAAATCCAATTAATTGTCCTGAGCAACCAGTTACAAAACCAGCTGGTGTTGGAACTGATCGGTAATGTTAGAAAAAGTGAGATCATATTTTCAAACAATCAGCACACCAGAGACGGATAAAAATCCGTCTCCTCCTAATATTGATCACCGAAGAGCACATAAAAATTATTTAAATCGTTTTGATTTTGATGAAAACGGATTAGGTTTTTCAGGTGGGTCACAAAAACGTACTGGCGGAAAATTAGTGGCATGGACATTGGTAGCAGCAGTGATTGATATTTGTTTTATTTTAATGACGACATTTGTATTATCAATTCTTTTAATGAAAGCTTTAAAAAATGGAATTTCAGTGCGTGAAAGTCTATTCTTTATGTTTCTTAATTTTTCGATCAGTTACTATTTGGCGACAAGACTTTATATTGGTTCAACACTGGGTGAATGGGCTTGTTATTTAAGATTGGGTCAGCCGACTGAGCGGGCTAATAAAAAATACATTTTAAAAGTTTTTTTGAGACTAGCGCTGCATTTAGTCACTGGCTTTATTGTTTTACCCATTTTGTCGATGATCTTTAAAAAAGATATTGCTGGCCAAATCTCTGGTCTAAAAATCTATTCTTTGAAATAGCGCAATCACTTCATAATGATCGGTCTGCGGAAACTGATCCACTATTTTTAATTTTTCTAGCGTATAATTATTTTTAATAAAAACATCACTATCTGCTTTTAATGATTCTGGAAAACAAGATACATAAATAATTTGATCGGGCTTATGAGCGCACACATCGTGTGCAAATTGTTTTAACCCTGATCTTGCGGGGTTGACCACGGCTATACTGGGCTTAGTTTGGCTTGTACCAGTTGTATGAACGACTAATTTTTCAGACCAGTCTTTGATATTTTCTTTAAGGCAATCAATAGCCAACAAATCATTTTCAAATACGTGGACTGTGTGATTTTTTTTAAGTAATGGAATCGTGTACTGACCAATACCACAGCCGAATTCCCAAATTGTCTTTGGTGCGTTTGCACCAATATAATCTAACAGAGTTTGGGTAATGACATCGGCAGTAGCCACAGAGGGCTGAGTAAAGCTACCGACATAACAATTCAGTGGGTGCCCCAAGGTTGTAAACCATTTTTTCATGACGGGATCTTTAAGCTTAAGTTGTTCTGTATTGCTAGTTTCAAAATCAATTGCTTTTCGTTTTTGACCAACTTCAATAAAAAACTTTTCTGATAACTGATTCAAGGTAGTTTTTTCAACAAGAAGGTTTTTAATATCAGTGTTGGCAAAATCAAGCCAAAGTCCAGCTTTGGATTCATGAGGGCTTACGCGTAATCTAATTGAGCCAATACGTATGTTAAACTGCAGGGCTAATAAATGTGAGTAGGCTTGTTGCAGTTGTGGATTTAATTGCAGGCACTTTTCAATCGGAACAATTTCTGAGTTGTGTATAAGACCATAACTGTTGTTTTTATAAACAAAATCAAAGCGCTCTCTGAGCCCATGTTCAGCAACTGATGCATATTCGATAGCAGACTTGTCTTTAAATTCGTTCTGAAAGAGCTGATAAAGATGATTTATTTTTTGCCGAATTTGCTGATCAAAAGGCACGCCCCAAAGCTGACAGCCCGGGCATTCATTTGATATGCGGCAAATTTGATTACTAGTTGACATGAAAAGCCCTTCTTTAAGATAAATAAAGTCTATGAAAAAAAACAAACTTTATCTAGTCGTAATTCTTCTTTTTTTAACTTCCGCTATTGATCCACAAGGATTTATTATTACCAATAAAAAACAAATCACTTTTGAAGGCCCGAAATCGGGCGAAGGCTATTTCAGTGCTGATGGCAAAAAAATGATTTTTCAATCTGAACGAGACCCTAAAAATCCATTTTATCAGATGTTTGTGATGAATCTTGAAACTGGATCTATTAATCGGATATCGACAGGTTCTGGTAAAACAACATGTGGTTGGATTCATCCCGATGAAAAAAAAGCGATGTGGTCATCAACTCATTTAGATACGGCGACAGCCAAAAAAGTAAAGTCCGAATTTGCAGAACGCGCCAAACCAGTAAAAGGTCGTTATTCATGGAGCTTTGACAGCCAGTTTGATATTTTCGAATCTGATCTTCAAGGTCAAAACATCAAGCGTTTAACTAAAGAAAAAGGCTATGATGCGGAAGGATCTTATTCTCCGGATGGGAAGCAAATCGCTTTTGCTTCAAATCGTAGGGCTTACCAAGAAAAATTATCTGATGCTGATCAAAAGAAGTTAACTCAGGATGCATCGTATTTTATGGATATATATATCATGAGTGCCGACGGCACAAATGTGCGTCGTTTAACCACAGTAAATGGCTACGATGGTGGACCATTTTTTAGCGCTGATGGGAAAAAAATCACATGGAGACGTTTTTCTGAATCAGGGGCTAGTGCCGAAATTTTTACGATGAACGTCGATGGATCTGAACAAAAGCAAATCACACGACTGAATTCAATGTCGTGGGCTCCGTATTTTCATTCATCAGGGGATTACATTATTTTTTCAACCACAGTGGGTGGATATTCTAATTTTGAATTAATGATTGTAGATACAGATGGAAAAAAAGACCCAGTTCGTGTGACTTTCGCTGAAGGCTTTGATGGTCTAGCTAGTTTTTCACCAGATGGAAAAAAAATCACATGGTCGCACAAAAATGAAAAAGGCGAGAGCCAAATTTATTTAGCTGATTGGAACGATAGTGAAGCTAGAAGATTATTAGGTATTAAAGAAAAAGCTGCAGCACCAGTTGGAGAATTAACCCAGCTAAATTCTAAAATTCAAAAAACAGATATAGAAAATATTGTAAATTATCTAGCCTCTGAAAAAATGAAAGGCCGATTTACTGGGTCGGAAGAAGAAAAAATATACACAGCAAAAATTGCAGAATTATTTAAGGCCTGGGGATTGGCGCCAGCCAATGGCAATAACTTTATTCAAGAATTTGATTTTGTTTCAGGTGTGACAGCAGGTGTTTCAAACACAGCGCAATTTGTGGGGCGCTTTGAGCAAAATTTAGTTCGTGGTGTAGATTATCAGCCTTTGTCTTATTCCAAATCAGGACAATACCAATCAAAACCTGTGGTGTTTGCAGGTTATGGAATAGTTGCACCGGCGACTGCCACATACGCAGGTTATGATTCCTATAAAAACTTAGATGTAACAGGTAAATGGGTTATCTTGTTAGATGAATCACCAAGGCCTTCACAAAAAGAATTTGCAAAGCATACTCACATTTTAACATATTCACGATTGCAACATAAAATCACAGTAGCTAAAAATAAAGGCGCTTATGGTGTGATCGTCGTTCAAGACAACAAAGTCGGAGATTTAAAATTTGGTGGAAGTTTATCGGATTCTCAATTACCACTTTTAAAATTACAAGCTAGCATTTTTGATAAAATATTAAAAGCAGGACAGCTTAAACCATATAGTGATATTCAAAAGCAATTTGAAACCTATGATCATGTCCCTGGGTTTGTTTTACCATCGCAATATTTTGCGGCATCAGTTGATTTGATCACCAATAAATCGATTGGTCGTAATGTGATGGGATACATCAACACAGCCCCAAAAAACAAAGCAGTTTTGATTGGCGCGCACGGTGATCATTTAGGTTTAGGTCAAATGACCGGTTCTTCGTTAGCTTCATCAAAAGATAACGAACAAATTCATTACGGGGCTGATGATAATGCATCAGGTGTGGCTGGTGTTTTAGAATTAGCCCATTACTACAGTCAGAATAAAAATAGATTACAACGTCCGATTTATTTTGCGGTTTGGTCGGGGGAAGAAATCGGTGTATTAGGTTCAAATCATTTTGTGAAAACATTTAAAAATTTTAATAAAAAATTTGAAGCAGGCCTCAACATGGATATGATCGGAAGACTCAACGAATCATTAAATGTACAGGGTGTGGGTTCTGCCCAAGGTTGGAAACAGCTATCAGAAAAAATTTCTGTTTTAACAGATACTCCGTTAAACTTAACAACTGATCCGTATTTACCCACTGATGCGATGGCCATTTACTTAGGCGAAGTGCCATCGATTTCATTTTTTACTGGGGCGCATTCTGAATATCATACACCGCGTGATAAACCTGAAACATTAAATTACAAGGGCCTATTAGATACAATTAATGTTGTTAAACTTTATACAGATGCAATCGCTGAAACAAATAAGTCATTTTTGAAGTATGAAAAAATCGGAAGCCAGCCAGACAAAAAAATGGAAGGCCGAAGCTTTAGAATATTTTTAGGAACTATACCTGATTATTCACAAGAGGGTGTTAAAGGGGTTCGTATTTCTGGAGTGGCTAAAAGTTCTCCGGCAGAAAAAGCCGGTTTAAAATCTGGCGACATCATCACTGAATTTGATCAGACTAAAATTGAAAATATTTATGATTATGTTTATGTTTTACAGTCTGTAAAACCAAGTTTAAAAACTAATATTAAAATCAGTCGTAATCAAAAATCAGAGACTTTAGAAATTATTCCGGCGTTAAAGGACTAGTCATTTTTACGTCTAGGCTGTAGTCTAGTTTTGATTTTCAGATCAAAATTAGACCAGCCCCATTAAACACGGACTTTAAAGAAATCAGACCTGTTCCGATAGAGAACTGTGAATTTTCTATTGAGGGGATTTTGATATGAATAAAGTGATAAAAATTATCTTTCTTTTAATCTTTGGATTGCATTTATTTTCATGCGGATCTGAAGTTTCATCTTTTGATGAATCATCAACAGCAGGTGGTAACACTCCTGCTAATAACCCAACACCAGATCCAACACCAAATCCAACACCTCCTGCAAATTATGATTTGTCACAATTTTTCGTAGCCCTTGATGCAAAAACGACTTATCCATACTACGTTAGCCAGCTTAATTCATATGGTTCAAAGTGTTCGATAGCAGCTAATTCGACAGGTAATGATATGAGCTGTGTTATCGAAGTTCCAGAATTGTCTTTATTTTACGGCGGACTTAATTTCGCGATCAATGTGCCTGCGGGGATGTGTGAATACATCAGTGAAACACCATATTGGTATTACAATAAAGAATTAGGTTACGGACCGCCAGCTGTTAAAATTGAGAAAACTACTAATTCGACAGGTGGAGTTTCATTTCGCTGTAGTGTAAATGGATCAGTTTTATCTTCAACTTGTTCTGCCTATCAAGAAGTTAACTTTAATAGAACTGGTGATGAATTAAAAGCGGAATGTGTTTACGGCACTGAGTGTTGTGTAGGCAGTTATAATTTAACAACAACAAATATTACGATAGATGCCAGCGGTGGTACGACAACAGAGACTTATGCTAAAGACTACGAATGGGGCGATAATATCAAATCGTGTATCGGCGGCGCAGCTAAAACCAACTGGACTATTTACAATGGCTTTGGTCGGCCAAATCCAAAACTGACTGAAATGCGCAGTGGTGATTTAATGGGGTACGCAGTTGCAGCACCGATGTTATCAGTTGGGATTCCGACAAATATTCCAGCTGCAAATTATTTTACTGTAACTAGTCCTGCGGTATCAAGTCCGCACTACCACACTGGATTTGGTGTATTATCAGGCTCAACATCTGTAATGCCTTACTATATTGATCCAATTTCAGATCGCAGCGGGGATTTGTTAATTAAAGCTAATCCATATTATGAATATTCATGTTTAAATGATGCTTTTGAAATTAAAAACCGTATACGCGTTTATGTCAGAGAATGGGATGACTATGCAGCTTACGCATCTTATGTAGCAACAGGGGTTGTTAGCGGCACGCCTTGGGATGTGACACC
>JAYSQO010000137.1:0-81252 GCA_043721535.1 Bdellovibrio sp.
ATTCGCGATTGGTATGTCACCTGAAGTCGTCAATAAAGCTGTTAAATTTATGATGGGTCTTTATGAAGCTTTCGTTAAACACGATTGTTCAATTGCTGAAATCAATCCGCTAGTCGTCACTAAAGAAAATGATGTTATTTGTTTAGATGCAAAAATGAATTTTGATTCAAATGCGCTTTACCGTCAGCCTACAATCGTTGAAATGCGCGATTTAAACGAAGAAGAGCCCGCTGAAACTGAAGCTTCTAAATTTGATTTAGCTTTTATTAAGCTTGATGGAAACATTGGTTGTTTAGTGAATGGTGCAGGGCTCGCAATGGCGACACTAGATATTATTAAACTTCATGGTGCTTCACCAGCCAACTTTTTAGATGTCGGCGGCGGTGCTAACAAGGAAAAAGTGACAAACGCTTTTAAAATTATTTTAAAAGATCCAAATGTTAAAGGTATCTTGGTTAATATCTTCGGCGGCATCATGAAGTGTGATGTAATTGCCGAAGGCGTTATTGCGGCCTCTAAAGAAGTCGGATTAAAAGTCCCATTAGTTGTTCGTTTAGAAGGAACAAATGTTGAATTAGGTAAAAAAATTCTAGCGGATAGTGGCTTAAATATTATTCCAGCAAATGATTTAACTGATGCTGCTAAAAAAATAACGACTGCAATTAAATAAGGAAATAAAATGGCAATATTAATAAATAAAAATACAAAAGTTCTGTGCCAAGGTTTAACGGGAGCACAGGGATCGTTTCATTCTTTGCAATGTAAAGCCTATGGCACGCAAATGGTTGCTGGTGTTACGCCTGGCAAAGGTGGAATCGTTCACGAAGGTATTCCTGTTTTTAATACAGTCAAAGAAGCAAAATTAAAAACTGGTGCAACTGTTTCAATGGTCTTTGTTCCACCAGCATTTGCTGCAGATTCAATTATGGAGGCTGTCGATGCCGAACTTGATTTAGTGATTTGTATAACTGAAGGTATTCCTGTTTTAGATATGGTTAAAGTTAAAAAATACATGCAAGACAAAAAGACCCGTCTGATTGGTCCAAATTGTCCTGGAGTAATTACGCCTGATGCTTGTAAAATTGGTATTATGCCTGGCCACATACATAAAGCTGGTCGCATTGGTGTTTTGTCACGGTCTGGAACTTTAACTTACGAAGCTGTCGGTCAGCTAACAGCTTTGGGTTTAGGCCAATCAACGTGTGTCGGTATCGGCGGAGACCCAGTGAACGGGACTAATTTTATTGATGTTTTAAAATTATTTAATGACGACAAAGACACTGATGCAGTTATTATGATTGGTGAAATTGGCGGATCGGCCGAAGAAGAAGCTGCTGAATACATTAAAAAAGAATTTAAAAAACCAGTCGCAGTTTTTATTGCGGGTGCATCGGCCCCTCCGGGGAAACGCATGGGTCATGCTGGCGCTATTATTAGTGGCGGTAAAGGCACAGCTGAGGCAAAATTTGCAGCTTTAGAGGCTGCTGGATGTAAAATTGCCAGATCTCCTGCAGATATGGGAACAACATTGAAATCAATGTTGAAGTAAGCTAGAAAACAAGCGTATTAGTTATATATTTAATAAACAAACAAGGAGTCCACAATGGCAAAAGAAAGAACGTTTTCAATAATCAAACCAAACGCAGTTAAAAAAAATGCAATCGGTGACATTATCCATACTTTTGAATCAAAAGGTTTAACTATCAAGGCCGCAAAACTAGGAATGATTTCTAAAGAAAAATGTGAATTATTTTATGCTGAACATAAAGAACGTCCTTTTTTTGGTGAACTTGTTAGCTTCATGACTTCTGGTCCAGTGATGTTAATGTGTCTATCTGGAGAAAACGCAGTTCTTAAAAACCGCGAAATCATGGGCGCTACTGATCCTAAAAAAGCTGATGCCGGAACTATCCGCGCTAAGCACGGTGACTCTATGGGTGAAAATGCAGTTCATGGTTCTGATTCTGTGGCCTCAGCAGAACGCGAATTAGCAATATTTTTTGATAAACACGAATTCGTAAACATGTAATTTGTGATTTATATAAAGTAAAAAGCAGTTGAAACACAAAAACACAAATCAACAATCTGAAAAAACTAAAAGGGGCTCTGAATTAGAGTCCCTTTTACATTCTGAACACACCATTGAAATCGAAAAATTAGCAGTAGGTGGATCAGGGGTTGGTCGTATTCAATTTAAAGACCGAAAAATTGTTGTTTTTGTTCCTTATTCGGCACCGCTAGACCAAGTTAAAATTAAAATCACAGCTGTTGATAAAAATTTTATGTCTGGCCAAATTATTGAAATCGTTAAACGCGGTTTAGGCCGCAGAACTGCTGCCTGTAAATACTACGGCGTCTGTGGTGGCTGCACGTGGCAACATATTGATGAAAAAACTCAGATTGAACAAAAAGAACTTATTTTAAAAGATCTTTTTCAAAAATTTTTGCCAGATATTAAATACTCTTTAAAAGAAACCATTCGCACTGAAAATAATTTTGAATATAGAAATCGCATTCAGGTTAAACAGATCGGGACGCAAGTTGGTTTTTTTAAAACTGAATCTCATGATCTGGTTGAAATCGATGATTGTTTGATCGCTGAAAAACCGATACGTGATTGGCTAAAAACAGCAGCTCAAAAATTACGACCATCGCGTGAACTTAAAAAACATGAAGTTAAAATTAATCACCTTAACCAAGTTGAATCCTACGCGATCGGTTCACAAAGTGAAGGTTTGTCTTTTTCACAAGTGAACCGATACATTAATGATTTTTTAGTTCAAAAAATTTTAAATATTGTCGAAACAATCCAGCCAACAATGATCACTGAATTTTATGCTGGTAGCGGTAATTTTACGTTCCCTTTGCTAGAAAAATTTCCAAAAACAAGCATTGATGCTATTGAATTAAATCCGGATTTAACAAAAGTTGCTGTCGAGAAAATAAAAGAAAAAAGCTTTCATAAAAGAGCCAAGTTTTACACGACTTATTCAGAAACTTTTGCACAACAAGCAGAATTATCATCAGAGTTGATACTTCTCGATCCGCCTCGTTCTGGTTGCGACGCTCAATTAATGCAAATTATTGCTCAAAAGCCTCCTCAGAAGTTGATTTATATCAGTTGTCATCCGGTATCACTAGTTCGTGATCTACAGCTCCTTTTAAAAAATAACTGTAAAATTGAAATTCATGATCTACAGATCTTTGATATGTTCCCTCAGACAGACCACTTTGAAACTGTTTGTGTCGTCAGCATCTATAAATAGCTAAATAGTTGACTGATTATGCCTTAGGCTGGCTTAATAAATAGGTATGGCTTTATTTTTTAAATATATTCTTTTTTCGACCATCTTATTGTTTGTTTCATCTTGCGGAACGTTTAGACAGAAATCGCCTGAAAAAGCTGAGTTGCATATGCAATTGGGTCTTTCCTATCTTGATCGAAAAAATTATCCTGTAGCATTGAAAGAGCTTTTATTAGCCGAGGAAGCTGATCCGGAAAATTATCATGTGCAAAATAATTTAGGTTTAGTCTATTTTATCCGTGGTAAATACGATCTTTCCATCAAACATTTTTCTCAAGCTTATAGAATCAATCCGAAATTTACAGAAGCAAAAAATAATCTAGCCCGCGTCAATATTGAAATTAAACAGTTTTCTACAGCCCAAAAATTATTAGAACAAGTTTTAGCTGATCTTACATTTCCCAGCCCTGAAAAAGCTTACATGAACTATGGCCTATTAGAATTTAACCGATCACGTTATAAGCAAGCTAAACTGTATTTTAAAAAAGTATTAGAAATTAATCGCGAAGATTGTATTGCACATGTTTACTATGGACGAAGTTTTTTAGAACTTAAAGAAAATCGTGCAGCTATTGAACAACTTGAAAAATCAATATCTTTTTGTCAGCCCATTGGTATCGATGAAGCCCATTATTTTTCTGCAATCGCTTTATACAGAGATAATCAAAAAAGCCGGTCACTAGCAAGATTTAATGAAGTTCTTAAATTATTTCCTGAAGGTGTGCGTGTTGAGCCTTCAAAAAAAATGATTGATTTGATTGAAAAAGGAAGTCTATGAAAATAACCGGTGAACTATTAAAGGCTGAAAGAATTAAAAGGGACTTAACCGTTCAAGATATTGCTCAAGCTTTAAAATTAAGTGCACGAACTATTACATTAATAGAAGCTGGTGATTTAGAACAACTTCCATCTAAAACATTTGTCAGGGGTTTTGTAAAGGGCTACGCAGATTATTTAAAAATTGATTCTGATATTGTTATGAAGCAGTTCCAAGAAGAAATGGGGACGACACACCCTGTTCCCAAAACACCTCCTCCAGGAATGAGACCAGAAAGTAAAAAAACACTTGCACCCAGCGTTTCAGATAATCATCTATCAAAAAGAAATATAATTTATTTTTCAGTTGTGACTGTACTTGTACTTTTAGTTATTTTGACAAATAAAATTATTAGTCATTATCAAAATGAAGTCATTGCTGAATCAATTTCACAAAACCAAACTCCTGCTGACAGCTCTGCTGAAGCAGTGTCTGCCGCATCAGTGTCTGCAAATCCAGAAGAGCAGATGCAGACTGTGACAGCCTCACAGCCTGCTCAGTCTGCATCTCAATCAACTAGCCAGCCACAGGCGACTCTCACTGATAATCAAAAACCAATTGAAGGTCTTGTAGCAGCAGTTGTTACTAAGCCATCAGAACCACCTACTGTTAAATCTAAAGCGCAGCCGATTGAAGTTCTTATCGAAGCCAAAAAAGATGGCCAAATTGAATACGCTAAAGGAAACACATCTGATTTTAAGAAAATTTCTTTAAAGGCAAATACCTATCAAATTTTAAAATCAGCCTCCGGCTTACATTTAAAAACTTCTGATGGCAGTTTGTTTAACATCACAGTCAATGGAATTAACAAAGGATCAATGTCGTCTCAGGGAAAATCTGTAGAAATGACTTTTTAATTTGTGACTTTTAGAAAATTACTTCCTTTTTTACTTGTTCCATTTTTTATCAAAATTATAGTCTCTTATTTTACACCGATAGTTGGCGATGAAGCTTATTATTGGTTTTGGTCACAAAACCTTCAGCTCAGTTATTTTGACCATCCGGGGATGATTGCTTGGCTGATCAAAATCAGCAGTGAAATTTCGCATCTTATTCATATTCCTGATTCTTTAGGTTTGCGATTAGCCATGATTTCTATAAGCACCTGTACATTCTATATTTGGTTTAAAATTTTTAATTTTGATCATGACAAATCAAAGCAAAGTGTGTGTTTTTTCACTAGTTTTTACATGCTGAATCCACTTTTAGGATTTGGTGGAATTATTGCAACACCAGATATTCCGTTAATGCTTTTTTGGGCCCTCAGTGCGTTAACATTTAAAAAAATTATTCAACACCATCGTAGTACTGATTACGCCTTGCTGGGGTTATTTTTAGGGCTTGGCTTTTGTTCAAAATATCACATTGTTTTATTTCCGATGACATACTTGGTCTTTTTCATTATCAATAAAAAAATATCGCAGTTTCATTTTAAAAAAGTTGGGCTGACTTTATTTTTTGGTTTAATTTTTTCATTGCCAGTGCTGATTTGGAATTATCAAAATGATTTCTCTTCTTTTAAATTTCAATTAAGTCATGGCCTTGGCTCTTCAGCAAATGCGTCACAATACGACTGGCTGTGGACAGCCAGTTATTTATTAGGCCAAATAGTTATATTTAATCCCGTACTTATTTATGAACTTCTTCGCCAGGTAAAAAATAATTTTTCGAAAAGCTTATCGATCTACCAATGGTTATTTTTTATTTACAGTTCTTTTAAAGCAAAAGTTGAAGCTAACTGGCCTATAGTTTCTCATGCTCAAGCTTTACAAAGCTTAAACTATAATAATATCAAAATAATTCGGTGGGCTTTTATGTATTGGGTCTCTATATGGGTAACTATAGTGGGTCTATTTTTCACACCACTAGGACAAAAAAAAATACTCGCTTTACCGACAAGTTTAACAGTTGAAGATATTTACTCTAAAATTAAATCTTACAGCCCTTTGTACGGGCCAACATATCAAATGTCGTCATTGATTTTATTAATGACAGATCTTAAAGTTCCAAAACTACCTGGCTTATCAAGATATGATTTTTTTGACGCTATTATAGAAACACCTATAGAACCTAAGTTCTATGTTATTAAATACGAGTCAACCACTTGGCCTAACCAATATAGTGGCTATAAAAAAACTAAGTTAGAATCGTTTGAAAAATACAAATTAGAACTGTATGAGTTAGTGAATGAATAGATTTTTTCTAAGCTTTGCATTTATTTTAATTAGTTTTGTAGCTTACGGTTTTTATCTTTCACAATTTGAATTTAATTTAATCCCCAGATCACAAAGACCGGATGTTGTTCCGTTTTATGATTACACACTTTCCAATCGAATTTACACGAATCTTTCAATTGGTTCTGGTGATCCTCTTTCTATATCTGTCGAGGCCAAAAGTGCCCAGATTGATTATGTTTTATTAACTGATCGTAACCCTAATTATAATTTAGATTCAGATGTCTATTTAAATGATGTTGGTGTATTAACAGGCGCCACAATTACAGTCGATGATCGCCAGGTTGTTTACTATTCTCCCGAAAATAAAAATTTTTATGGAAATCCTTTTTCTCATTCGGCGGCCAGCGGGGCTTTGATTATTGAAACGCAGACCAGTCAAAACAAATATAATCTAGAGCATTTACAAAAATCTGAATTTGATGGACTAGAAGTTATTAATTTTAAAAATATTTCCCAGAATTCCTGGGCTTCATCAAGAATTTCAACTTTATGGAGTATTTTATATTACCCATTTAATCCCCGATTAGCCTTAATCCGATTATTTAAAGAGCCGACAGATGAATTACGTTTATTTGATCTGTTGTCTAAGCAAAAAAAAGTTGGATTTTTTTTAGGCGCCGAAGCTACAGCTAAAGCTATCCCTTTTGCAGACTGGCTGATTAAGTTTCCCAGCTATGAGCGCAGCTTTAGTATTGCATCTTATCATTTGATGGCCAATTCAGAGCTCAAAGGTGTTATTGCTGAAGATGCTAAAAATATTTTATCATTATTAAAAAAAGGGTATTTTTATATTGCTTTTGATGCTTTGGGCGACCCAACTGGTTTTGAAAATTATTTGTCAAATAAAATGACTCATGAAAAATATTTTACAGGTGACACCGTTTCATTTAGTAAAAACTTACAAATCTATTATAAGCTGCCAACTGAACCTAATGTTTTTTATGAAGTGGTTTTAATTAAAGACGGTCAACGCATCGATCATTTAAATACTTTTGAAGGTGTTTTTAATATTGAATCTAAAGGTGTTTACAGGTTGCAAGTTAGATTAAGCCCTCGTTTGCCACTACCTGATGCTATTAAATGGTTAACATGGATTTATACGAATAATTTTTACGTCGAGTAGTCTGTGGATAAAGCTGTTGGTATAGTTATCGTCAGATGATCTTCAATTTCAATTTGGCAGGCTAATCTTTCATTGCGTTCAAAATTTCTTTCAATACTTCGTTCATTTTCTATTTCGTTCTTATCATGAATCGGTGAATTTGTTTGCTCAATGAGCACTCGACAAGTAGTGCATGTTCCAAATCCACCACAGGATTGATTTATGCCCACATTCTGGGCGTTAAGAAACTCGAGAAGATTAGCACCTGCCTGAAATTGATACTCTTGAGAATCTATTTCATCTCGAAAATGAACTGTGAGTGTTTTTGTTGAATCCTTCATATTTTATATGTATCAAATTATATATGAGATTTATAGCTTTTGACTTAGAAACTACTGGAACAGTGCCTGGCGTTGATCAAATTGTTGAAATCGGTGCAGTTAGAATCGTTAACGGTGTCGTTGAGTCAGTTTATTCAACCTTAGTTGACCCATTAAGGGCTATTCCGCCCGGAGCAACGGCCGTTAATGGAATCACTGATGACATGGTCACTGGTAAACCTAGAATCGAAACATTACTGCCCTCATTTGCTGAGTTCTGTGGTGACGATATCTTAGTTGCACACAATGCCCCATTTGATTGTCAGTTTTTAGCTTCTGATATTAAAAAACATGAAACGATTGCCCCACGCGGAGTTGTTGTTGATACATTACCAATTTCACGAAAAGTCATTCCTGGTTTGCCAAATTATAAATTAGGAACTTTGGTTCAACATTTCAAAATACCCTCAACAGACTTCCATCGTGCTGAAGAAGATGCCACTTACTGTGGAATGGTTTTTTGGGAAATGGTGAAAAGAATTTCTATTGGTAATAAATTGCCACAATTAGAAAATTTAGTTTCTTTAACAGGTAAACCTGAATTCAAATTCCCACAAATTGAAAGACAACCTAAACAAATGGGTTTCATGTTCTAGTGGGTATTTATTCTTTAGCTTTATGAGCTATCGGATATCTACGTCCGCGACCAAACGAATGTGCTGATACTTTTAATATGGGTGGAGCCTGCCATCTTTTAAATTCTGTTTTCATCAATTGCTGAAAAAGCCATTTATCAGTCGCAGTCTTAACAGTTTTTTTATCTTCCACTAGATTTTTTACGGACTTATCTAATAAATTATAATTTGGCAAACTGTCTTCATCTTTTTGATCCGGCCGTAATTCCGCGCTTGGCGGACGCGTAATAATGTATTCAGGAATAATTTCGATTTCTTTATTATAATGTAAACATAAATCTACAATCTGTTTTTTTGTTAGATCACCAATGGGTGCAAGGCCACCACACATATCGCCATACAATGTGGCATAACCTGTTGCATATTCAGACTTGTTCCCAGTCGTTAACAGTAAACTACTTGTAATGTTCGAATAAGCCATTAAAAACAATCCACGAATTCGCGACTGTAAATTTTCATGCATCAAACCAAATTGATTAATCTGAAATTCTTGATCTAAAATGTTTTTTATAAAAGTATAGCTTTCTTGAATCGAAATTGTTTTTAAATGGGTTCCTAAATTTGTTGCTAGCTGTTTGGCATAGGTCAAACTTAAATCAGAATTAAACTGTGTCGGCATAGCAAAAAGTTTGACATTTCCTGGTCCAAAAGCATCCACCGCGAGAGCCGCAACTAAAGCTGAATCTATACCGCCAGATAAGCCCAAATGAACTTTCTTAAGACCTGTCTTATTGGCGAAATCTCTTAACCCAAGAACAAGTGCTTTTCTCATTTGTTCATTTTTTGAATCAGGCTTTTTAACGGGATTCCATGATGTTAAATCGTTTGTATCAAAAGTATTTTCGTCCTCTGAAAATGATTCTAATAAAAACTTAATTTCACCTTTTGGGTCAATCAGAAAGCTTTGCCCATCATAAACGATTTCATCTTGGGCCCCAACCATATTCACATAAACTAATGGCGCTTTAAAATATTTTGCAGTTTGATGTGTGACAAATTTTCTTTGCGCAAATTTATCAGGGAAAAATGGCGAAGCACTCATGTTAATAACTAAGTCAATTTTTTTACGTGGTACTTTTTTAAGTGGATTAATTTTATAATCACTGTTTTTGTTTTTTTGTTCCCAGGCCCAGATGTCTTCACAAATAGTTAAAAAGAATTTTTTACTCTTAATAGTAAAGTAGTTGTTTTTCAATTCACCAGGCTCAATAAATCGGGCCTCGTCGAAAACATCTCCAGTCGGTAAAAGCTGTTTTTTAAAAGTTTTAACTATTTTGTTTTTTGATAACAGCAATGCCGCATTAAAATACGGGCGGCCTTTGGTGTTTTCATTTTTGGTAAATGCGCCAATCAGTACGTGTATATTTTTAGGTATAACTTTTATTAATTTTTTGATGTATTTTTCTTGCTGGTCTACAAGCTGAGATCTTTCTAATAAATCGAAGGGATGATATCCAAACAGGCTGGCTTCAGGAAAAATAATGAGTTCAGCTTTTTTAAGTTCTAGCTTGCTAATATATTGAATAATTTTTTGATAGTTAGATTCAAAATCAGCTAGCGTGGGATTAATTTGGGCTATAGCTATTCTCATGACTGTCCTCTTCGCGTAATAGGATACGCCCAGTGAAGCCATCTTGGTAGCCGTGATGAAACAAAATTTGAGTTTCTGGGTATTTCCAGCAAAAATAACCCTGTCCGTTATCAAAATCAGCTAGCCATAAACCTTTTGGTTTAACACCTAATCGCTCTAATTTATTTTGCCATTTTTCAATGATCAAATTGATTCGTTCTTGTAGGTTTAATGACGTTTCAGAGTTTTTATCCTGTAATGCGTCTACGCAGCTCATAAGGTATTTAACCTGTTTGCTTGAGTCTTCAGTTAATCGATAAATCAGTGGTAATAAGTCAACAGCTTGAGAGTAATTAAATACTTTATTTTTTTGTATAGTGATTATCTCAGACAAACGAACTCCGCTGGTTTTCTATAAAACTTTTTATTCAACTTCGAATACTCAGGTTATTAGTTAACTTGGGGTAACATTCAACAATCAAATTTCATGTTGTATATTCTATACTTCATGCAAAGCGTCTTTTTTTCTGCTCTGAACTAGGCAATTAAATTTTGTGATTAAATTATGTGCTGTCTGAGTTTGAATAGTTCAAGATTTGGCCACCGAAGAAGATCACTATAGCAATGATCATCCCAATAATAAGAATCCATTTTAAGAAATTTCCCATGCCCCAATCGGCTGGTTTGTCTTCCTCGGTTTTGATATTTGTCAGCTGTTGGGGCTGTACAATTGAAACCCTTGGTCCAATACCATTTCCCCCGCTGTCATCGGCTTTAGCAATGGTTCTAGCTTTCTGCTCACGTTTAGGAATCCCTTTGTCTGCTTTAAAAATTTGTTCGGCCATTTGACCAGTGATTGCTTTATATTTTTTTTGATCACGATAAATAGTGCGGCTTTGGCCTCCACGGCCTGAGCTATCAAGGCCACCATCGCCAGAGCCTTCTTCTTCGATCGTTTTCACTTTGGTATTCGTATTTGATCCACCGTCTGATGTCCTTCTGGCTAGTCCTGCACTTCGCACGCGGCCATCAGCACCATCTGATCCACTGCCACCGCCTGAAGACCCCGCGCTGTCAGATTGGCCATTTCGCGATTTACTAGCATTAGATGCTGAGCTTGAATTAGTTGACGAGTTTTCTGACTTGCCTACTGAGGCAGGGTCGCCACTATTTGAATTTGGCTTAAGAGTACGCCCTTCCGTGAGTGTAAAATTTTCAAATTTAGCCTCACATTTACGACCCTCAGATAAATGTTTTTTAAGGTCTTCATCAGAGACACCAAAACTAGGTAACTCGCCATAATCCATTAAACATTCTGTGTAAGCCCCAATATAGTTTTCAAAAAATTTTCCGGCCTGATGAAATGTATTTTTTAAGCCGATAATTAACGAGATTGTAACAGCAATGATAAGAATATACTCGACCACGGCCTGGCCAGATTTCTGGTTAACCAAAAAAAGATTGGAATGATGCGTTTTATGGTCTTGTTTCACTCAGTAACTTATCGGAAGATAAAGCTAATTGATGAAAATATCAGCCCCATTTAAAGTATATCTATTTGTTTTTTTAACTATGTATTGTCTCAATATAAGACACTCCATCAGTTTTTTAGATAAATCCCTAGCCCAAAAAACACCGATTCCAGCAGTTCGACTTTCACTACCTGGAACCAAAACTGTCAGCGGTGCCGCAGGTAAATACTATGAATATCAATCTATTTGTCGAAATCCCAATACTGAAGAACCATTTGACTTGAAAACAACTGATAAAAAAATTAACGAAGCTTTGGGTCTTATCCAGAAAAACAAATATCGCGACGCGATCACATTGCTCACAAAAACTTTAGAAACAAATGGTGAAAATATCGATGCATTATATGCAATTTCGTACGCCTACAGAAAATATACTAATTTCTATGAAGCAAAAAGCGCTCTGCAAGATATTATTAAAATAGAAAGAACGAAAACAAAAAAGCTATCAACGGTTAGTAAAAAATACTTGATCGACCTGTGTATACTTGAGGTTCAAGATTCAAATCACAATGACGCTGACGATACCTGCAAATTAGTTATTAAAGCTTTGCCTGAAGAAATTTCGCCATTAATTTATTTAGCTGTTTCTTACAGAGAACAAGAAAGATACAAAGAAGCTTTAGAGCTACTTGAGAGATCATTGAAAATTAAAAAATCAGAATTTGCACTGACTTGTCGCGCAGAAATCTACCATTTACAAAAAAAACCGACAGATGCTATTAAGGCTTTTGATGCTTCCGTTGCAATAGATGACCAATCAGCCAGAGCCCACTTTGGCAAAGCCATGGTTCAATATGAACTTGAAAAATATGATGAGGCCCTGGAGTCTTTTGCAAAGGCCTGTAAGCTTGATAAAGGTTACTCTTTCCAATTTAGAAAAGCACAAGCTGAACTAGATAAACTTAGAAATCCGATTTCAGAAAAATATTACGCAAGCATTAAAAAATGTCTGAAGTAGCTATTATTAAATAGTGAAACTACTGCAGATCGGTAACAATTTCACCGATCAAATCGTATTCCATACTTTCAGTAACTTTGACTTTAACGAATTCACCAATTTTAGCCTGACCATCATTGATTAACACAACGCCATCAATATCAGGCGCCTGTTGCGATGTGCGACCCTGTAATAATAATTCAGTCTCTTCACTGTAACCTTCAACTAAAACTTCAACTGTTTTGCCGACAAAAGCTTGGTGTTTTTTAGCAGATATATTTTGTTGAACAGACATTAAAGCATCAAACCTAAATTGCTTAACTGATTCTTCAATTTGATCAGTCATCTTTCCACCCGGAGTATTTTCTTCCGGTGAATACTGAAAACTACCGACTCTATCAAATTGCTGCTCTGAAACAAACTGAAGTAGTTCTTCAAATTGTTCATTGGTTTCCCCGGGGAAACCAACAATAAATTGTGTCCGAATAACGGCGTCAGGAATATGTGTTCGAATGCGATCAAGTGCTTCGACAATTTCTTCCCGAGTCATTTTACGATTCATTTTTTTAAGTACTTCGCTGTTGATATGCTGTAATGGCATATCAAAGTATTTAACAAATTTATTATTCGATTTCATCAAGTCGATAAGTTCTTGTGTGATTCCATCTGGATAAAGATACAACATACGAATCCATTTGATTCCATCAACCTCAGCCAGAGCTCTAAGTAATTCAACTGGAGATTCTTTAGCTTCAGGATTTTTTCTACGAATATCCCAACCGTAATCTGTAAAATCATGACTGATAATAATTAATTCTTTAACCCCGCCTGCAGCTAAAATTTTGGCTTCATTAACGATGTTTTGAATAGTGCGTGATTGTAAGTTGCCACGAATTAATGGGATTGCGCAGAAAGCACAACGCTTCATGCAACCTTCTGAAATTTTTAAATAAGCACGATGCTTGGGTTGAGAGTTCACACGCGGTGTTGTTTCTTCTTGTAAGTACGTTGGCAAATTAAAAAATGTTTTTTTAGTTTCACCTTGTTCGTGTTTTTTTAAAATTTTTGAAATGTTTTGAAATTCACCACTGCCAATAAATAAATCAGCTTCAGGCAAGCCTTCAACTAAATCGTCTTTGTATCTTTGTGTTAAACAGCCAGCGACAACTACTTTTTTAATTTGGCCTTTTTCTTTAAGTGCGGTCATATCAAGAATTCTTTGAATAGATTCTTTTTTTGAATCTTCAATAAAACCACAGGTATTAACCACAACTGTGTCTGCGTTTTCTGCATCGGCAACAACTTCATAACCGTCTTTCATTAAAGTTCCTGCCATGATTTCGCTATCGACTAAATTTTTAGGACAGCCTAAGCTGATAAAATGAACTTTTTTCGTTTCAGCATTACTTGTTGTGTTATTTGTTGAATTCATTGGGTAATGACCTCGTCTGTTTTTTTCTGATTATAGTTAAATATTTTTGAGTTAAATTTTCCGACTTTGGGTTCACTTAAGTTTAATGTCGTTTCTGTTCCAATATCATCAGTATAAAAAATTCGTTTTAATATTTTTTTCGAAAACTGTAGGTAAAGCGGTCGGATGTCTTCTTTTGATGATGTTAATTTTAATTCAAAATCACCGCTGTCTTTTTCTATTTTTTCTATTATAAATTTTTTGAACATTGTTTGCGGCTGGCTAAAAAGCTGGCTAAGCACTGACATATGATTGTCATCAGTGATTTTAGTGATGATCACTTTTCGTTTTCCATCTGGATCTAAATCAGGATCCGGATAGGAAATAACATAAAGCTTTTCGCCATTGTAAATGACTTCTGATTTTTTTTCACCTTCAACAGCTAAAAATATTTTTTTCCCAGTGGACTTTAAAATAGCGACTTGGTTAGTAACTGTGCCTAAACTTTTTTTCTCTGTTTTAATTTCTATATTTAATTCAACGCCCGACTTTTTATTATACTGTTGTAAAATTTTTTCCGCTGCTAGTGTCGGTGAAACTTGATTTTTTTTAGCGAAGACTGATATTGCTAAAAGCAACAACACAGATAGGCTAATTAAAACATATTTAATAGATTTTTTTGACATGGCTTTATATAGCAGAAGCCTACATTTTCAACAACGAGTTTCATTTTTTTCCCTTTTAAATCCCGTCCATAGAAAAAACTGCACATTCAGGTCACTCCCTTGACGGCTGAGCAGTTCCCTAACAGCTTGTTGAGCTGCGGTATATGTGGCTCCTGTCGTTATAATATCATCAACGAAGACTATGCTTCCGTAGCTTTGTATTATGTCTGTAAATTTTTCATCGATTTTGAATGACTGATCAGCTCTTTCTAGCCTGTTTTTATGTTTTTGCGACTGACTTAGCCCACTATTTTTTGAGTAACTGAGGAGTTGTTTATAGGGAATAGTTGTTAATTCGGATAGATGTTTTGCAAAATACAGTGAATGATTTCTCCCCGTTGAGCTTGGGATTGGAATTAATAAAGTATTCTGACTATTCATTTCTAGTTTCAGAGAATTTAGAAATTCTTTACTAATTATTGACCAAGCTGAGCAAGAAAAAATAGATTTTAGATAATAAACATAACTGGAAATTAGATCACTTTCCTGTGGTCGCCACGAGTACAGTGAAATGCTATTTTCAATCGAGGCATTGGTTTTTTTATATTTATCTAACTGTCTAAGACATTTTGAACAAAGTCCCGATTGATTCGGGAGTAGTGAGCCACAACCTACACAGTCAATTTTGATCAATAGACATAAATTGTGAAATAGATTTTTTAAGCTCACAGGCTTGCTGTTTCAAGTTTTAGGCCAATCCTAAAACAAATAGCTAGATATTGTGGTACGGAATCCGTTTTATGATCGTTAGTGCGCGGTAGATTTGCTCTAACGCCACAGTTTCGGCAACAAGATGGTTCATCACCATCGGTGAAAAGCTAACTTTAAGTTGTGCCTGATTTTTAATGTCATCATCTACACCAAAAGCGCCGCCAATAATAAAAACAAGACGTTTTTTGCCAGACGTGAAACTGTTTTCAATGGCTTTGCTAAATTGGAGTGAATCCAGATTTTTGCCTTTTTCATCAAACAAAATAACATAATCGTCTGAAGTTATTTTTTTAAGTAGTTCTTGAGTTTCGATTTTTCTTTTTACGCCAGCATCATTACGATCTAATTTTGATGGTTTTAAAGATTGAATTTCAAATTGGCAGTAGTGATTTATTTTTTCATGATAAAGACTTGCTGCCTGTTCAAACCAGCTTTCCTTAGACGTTTTAAAGTCATAAAGTACAGTCTTCATCATATAAAAATACGGCTAGGTTTTAATTGTTTTATCGGATAATTTAAATTCTTTGCCGTTTTTCCACAATTCTTCCATGCGGTATTCTTGACGAACAAAATCATAAAATAAATGAACAATAAGTGGTCCGTAATCGACAACAACCCAGCGGCCTTCGTTGATGCCCTCAACACCTTGTGGGTAAACGTTGAATTCATCTTTAATGGCTAAAATTAGGTTTTCCGCAATAGACGATGCATGGCGTGTGCTAGTACCAGATGCAATTAATGTAAAATCTGTTGTTGTTGATATTTCTCGAACATCAAAACCACGCACAGCAATCGCTTTTTTATCAAATAAAACTTGCGAACAGAATTCAGTGAATTTTAAATAATTGCTGATTTTTTTGCTTTCTGATTTATATATCCCCTGAGATTTAATATAACTTTCAACAGAAAGTGGTAAATATTTTTCAGCAGGACGACCCAATCTTAATTTTTTACGTAATTCAGATGAGGAAATATCTAAATCTTGCAATGTGATGAATTCAATTGAACGGCCTGTGGTTAATTCAACCGCTCCGAAATCACTTTCACCGATAAGACCTGTTAAATAATCAGGAAATTCACTTTCTGTTTCAGGAATTTGGTATCCCGGACGAGTCGTGACAACTAAATTAACTTCTTTAAGGATTTTTTTATAATCTTTCCATTCAGACAAAGTTTCAAAGTTGTCAGCACCGATAATTAAGTATAGATCTTTAGATTCGTACTGCTCGCGAAGTTGTTTAATTGTATCAATAGTATAGCTTTTGCCACCACGTTTTAATTCAATGTCATCAATAAAAAATGCTGGCCCATAGGTTGAAAAAGCTAATTTAGCCATTTCTAAACGATGCTCTGGCAATGGGGCTTCTGTTGGAACCTTTAAAGGATTTTGACTGTTCGGTATAATATGAATTTTGTCAAAACCCATTTTTTTCTGAACTGTAGTTAAACTGTTTACATGACCATTGTGTGGTGGGTTAAAACTTCCACCAAATAGACCTATTTTCATTCAGCACCTTCACTGTTTTCATTACCGCTATCTTCATCATTTTTTGAGGCCATTACTTTATCAGCAATAACTGTCAAAAGTTCATTAATATTTTTACCTGTTACACCTGATATAGCATAGGCCTCAAGATTAAATTTTTTCTTAAAAGCTTGTTTTGTTTTTTCAATTGCTTCTTGTGAAAGTAGATCAATTTTATTAAACACAAGTATTTGTTCTCGGGCTCTTAGTGGGAAAAACCCATCTTTGTCTTTATTGATCTCGTCGTATTTTTCAATTTCGTAATTGATATCGTGGTAGTCATCAATCGGGTCACGACCGCTCATACCAGATATATCAACGATATGAACGAATAGACTTGTTCTTTCAATATGTTTTAGAAATTGAATTCCAAGTCCTACGCCTAAATGGGCGCCTTTAATTAATCCAGGAATATCAGCTACGACGAAACTGCTGTAATCCCCAACTTTAACCACACCTAACTGTGGAGTCAGAGTTGTGAATGGATAATCTGCGATTTTTGGTTTAGCTGCAGAAATTCTTGAAATCAAAGTTGATTTTCCTGCGTTAGGAAAGCCAATAATACCCACATCAGCAATTAATTTAAGTTCTAATACGACTTCCCGTGTGTGATTATCTTCGCCAGGTTGTGCATATTCTGGGGCTTGGTTCACGCTGGTTTTGAAAAAAGCATTTCCTTTGCCACCGCGACCGCCAATTAAAAAAGCCACTTCACTGCTTTCAGTCAGGTCATGTAAAACTTCATTGGTTTCAGCATCACGAATAATTGTTCCGCGCGGGACAATCAAAACAAGGTCAGCACCGGCTTGGCCTGAACAATTTGAAGCAGCTCCTGCGTGACCGCTTTCAGCTGAGTATTTTTTAAAGGATTTGTAATCAACAAGAGAGTTAATATGTTTTGATGTTTTAAAAATAATATCGCCGCCCTTACCGCCATCGCCGCCATCTGGGCCTCCGCGAGGAGCAAATGCTTCACGTCTAAATGTAATGGCGCCTGCGCCACCACGACCTGATGAGACTGTTATTCTAACTTCATCGACAAATTTCATATTCACCCAAACTGACAGAACCTAATAAACTGTTTTATTAACGCTAATTTTAAATAAAAAAGGAGCCTTGAAGGGCTCCCTCTTATTCAATTGTTTTCCGTACGTATCTTATTACGCAGATTTAGGATAAACGCTAACTTTAAATTTTTCTTTCGAAAATCTTTCAAACTTAACATGTCCATCAACAACAGAATAGATTGTATGATCACGGCCCATTTTTACGTTATTACCAACATGAAATTTTGTTCCACGTTGACGAATAATGATAGTTCCGGACTTAACTAATTGCCCACCGAATCTTTTCACACCTAAACGTTTCGACTGTGAATCTCTTCCATTCTTGGTACTACCACCAGCTTTTTTACTTGCCACTGTATGCTCCTATTCCTTTAAAAATTTAAATAATTACTTCGTTTTTTTAGCGGCTTTTTTCGCAGTCGCCTTTTTCGTTGTTGCTTTTTTAGCAACTGTTTTCTTTTTAGGAGCTGCTGCTACTTTTTTTGTTTTAGTTGCTGTTGGAGCAATTGCTTTTTTAGCGGCATGGCGACCTAAACCGATTCCTGCTTCAGCTCTTGCGCGTGAATCAGAAACTTTAGTTTCAATTCTTTCAATTCTTAATGCTGCCATGTCTTTAACAACAGGTTTTGCATCAGTTTTAGATGTTTGACCATCTGGAGAAGTAATTGATTTGATAAATAATTCTGTAAAATTTTGTCTATGTGTCGCAAACTTTCTGTAGCCTTGACGACGTTTTTTCTTAAAAACGATTACTTTTTTAGTTTTAGCTTGTTTAGTCACAACAACAGTTGCTAAAGCGTTTTTAACTAGTGGTGAGCCAACATGAGTTTTATCGCCACCAACTAAAAGAATGTCCGAAATTGTAAATTCAGAACCTAAGTCGTTTTCAAGTTTTTCAACTTGTAAAATATCACCGGCTTGCACTTTATACTGTTTCCCGCCAGTTTTAATAATTGCGTACATATTTCCTCCACAGAAATGTTTATAACAAGATCCTTTTGTGCCATTATCAAATGACAGAGTCAAAGACATATTTGCTTGTCCTAGACACTCCTAAGTGTCTTATATTTAATTTCATGGATAAAATTCGCAATGTAATTGCCATATTTATCAAAATAGTGATATCAAGTCATCTATGCAGGTCGTAAATGCCATTTTAAATCACAAAAAGAACTCGATACTTTATGGTTTACCCCAAACAGGAATCAGTTATTTTTTGAAAAATCACCCCTCAGTTGATCTTTATCTGGATTTCGCAGACGGCGATGTGTACCGAAAATTCGTTTTAAACCCTGAGTTTTTAACAGTTTTACTTGCTGATACAATTACAACAGTTGTGTTAGATCACTTTATCGACATAGATCCTATGATTGATGTCATCAGAAAATTGATTTCCAAAAATCAAAAAATACGTTTTGTTATAGTCACGCAAAAACATTATATCAAAAAATTAAAGCCTCTTGATTTCGATCTTTGTTTTATTTTACCGGAAAGCAGTCCATCACAAGACTCAAGCAGTGGATTTGGGTTGTCGTACTACACATATGGCCACTTAAATGGTGTTCTTTATAATCCAAACCCCATTTTAAAATTGAATGAAATTTCAGGCGAGCTTGTCAAAAGATGCAGTTTAAAAAATAAAACAATGACTCTTTTACTTTTAAATTTATTAGCAGCAGATCAAGAACGCATCGTTAATTTTGAAAAATGGTCAGATGAACTGAAATTACCAAGTCGAACCCTAAGAGAATACTATTTAAGACTGATAGATGAGGGCTATATTTTTGAGATATCTGACGCTGGCACGACAAAAAGAAAGAAGTTTTATTTTTTAGATGTTGGTTTAAAAAATGCGTATAAAAATGTATTAGATGTTGAGGACTATGATGTTAATATTGAACAAAACTTTGAAGATCTTATTTTTTTGGAATTACTTAAATACAGTTTTATACACAAAAAAATAAACATTTCATTTTTAAGTAACTATAAAAATCAATATCTACATTTCTTATTAAATTCAAAAGTTTCAATCTGTCTTAAGCCCAGCAACTTCGTTCATGAATCTTTTGCCCATTTTCAAAATAAAACTCATCAGCAAAATAATTTCGAATCCAGCTATTTTATTAGTTTTGATGAAAATCAATTTCAAACAGAATCTGTTCGTTTCATCAATTATGACTCGTTCTTAAGTTTATTATGGGACCATAAGCTGATTTAGTTATCTTATATCTATCATCTTTGACTGTCTTGATGGGATGTATCTTGCACTATTCTACTAATTGTATCATTGAATATAACAGTAGGGCTTAAATAGCTTTTTATTATTTCTTCTCTAACACGCCTATCGGTATTAGGTGGTATTTCTTTTATAATTTGATTTGTTTTAGCCTCAATTTGTTTAAAATATTTTTTATTCAAACTTCCTTTTTGTGCTTGAAATTCTTTGACAGATTTACTGCTAAACTGATTAGCCCATTGATTTCTAATCGTGTCTTGAAACTTTTTTTCATCTTCCTTAGAAATTATTCTGAATACTCCAGACTTTCTTCTTGCGTCGTAGGCGTATTCATTTGCTATATGTTCGACTGTAGATTTCTCGATTCGTTTGCGCATATCTTTTACAGATTCATATTTAGAATTATCATTAGATTTAGGCTCTACCCAGGAAAAAGGTATCGTCTCTGGATTTAAATAGTTGATATCATCCAGTCGAGACACACATCTTGACGCTAAATGGGCATTAGTTAATTTATTCACCGTCTCTGTCTGTGTGTTAATTTTTTCACTTAAACTCATTTCAAGTCGACCAATTTCTGAACGAACGGCCTTAGCTATTTCTGATGACTTCTTTTTAATTTCGCTGCGTTTAGAGTTTAGTAAATCCTGAACATCAACTTTAACTGCTCTGCCGGAATCTGCTAAAAATGAATTGATGTGACTATTACATTCTTTATTATTTTCTAAAAAATTTTTTATCACGTTTTTAGAAAAAATAAGTCGAATGATTTCATCACGATTTCTGCCATGTGTTTTGATCATATCGTCACAGTGGCTTGTGTCTTGTAAATAGTTATATAAGTCTCTTAATTTGCTATTGCTGGTATTTGTAGGCACGTCCGAACAATCTAGGCCTTGGTATTCTGGTAATTCTGGTTTAACGCCGTCCATGTAGCAGTCATAAACTTCCGCCCATTTCTTCGATTCTTCAACATTACACTGTTCCATAAGTTTATTAAGACTTGAAAACTTCTTTTTTGATACATACGTTTCACTTACACAAATTGATGCATCTATATTTCTAACATGTGCCAGATCATTGAAGATACTTTTAAGTTCATTGTCTGTTTTTGCTATGGTCATTTTTTTTTCTTTTATCAATGCATCAGTTAAAAATTTATGTCCTGATAAACTGTTGTTTGCTGGCGCAACTCCGTCATAACCAATAATGACATTTAAATTTTTAAATGTCGGCTTCCAGTGGCTAATAATGCTTCCAGGTGTTGCTGTATAGCAGCCCCACAAATAAAGACTATCAACAGATTCAGCTAATTCAGGGTTAGATTGAATAATTTTTTGTAGTTCAACGTATGACAAATCTGCTTTCGACCCAGTAAAATGCCCGTTGCCATTATGTCCTGATATAATAACTGAACTGATTTTACTTTGAATTTTGTCTTTTTTCATTTCTTGTAGTTTTGTACTTAGTTGTGAAGAAAAATCTGTCCTGTAATCAGTTGGTTTATCAGGAAAAACAATTAATTTTTCACCACGCTGTTTAGCTGCTACCTGAGCAGCTTCGATTTCTTTGGGGCTGTTGTTTAAATCTAAAAATAATATGTCAGCACTTGCAATCTGTGAAAGTAATAAGAATAGAACAACAATAGATTGGGACGGCATATTTTTAATCTCTGTCCATGCCGCGCTCTAGTCTTAGTTGCTCTTGCCTGTCTGCTTCGTCATGGGCTGCATCATCAATTTGGGCGTCGCCGCTAGCGCCATAGGGTCGCGGAGAAATGCGTTGTTGGTTTAGTACGTACATTAATTCATACTTTGCCTGCGCAGTATTTAGCGCAGTTCCAAAAGTGGTGATTTTTAATTGTTCTTCTATACTATTTTTTAATCTAGGATCTGCATCTGCCGGGATTTCGTTTTTTATCTGACTAATAACTTCATCTGTTTTATTTTTATATTTATTTTTTAACTCTTGTTTATAATTTTCATGTTTAGCTGCAAGTGCATCGTCATGGTTCTTTGCATTCACATATTCATTTTGTAACTCTAAAAGTTTTTTAAGATCCTGCTCTTCTATTAATCCCGATAAATTAGACTCTCTCGCTTTAGAATTTGCGTAATTTCGAGTAATATCTCTAATAGAATTTTTTTCAGTTTCTTTTTTAATTTCCGAAGCATCTGGAAATCTTGATTTTTCTTTTGAACTATTTTCGACCCAAGAAAATGGAATCCTATATTCAGACGCACCATTGACTTCCGAAATTTGGCCAATACAAGATGAGGCAGTCAATTTATTTGTTTTTTTGTCTAAGCCACTTGTAGACAAATCTAAGTTTTTTTCTTTACTTAATATAAGCTCTTTATTGCGAAAACCATAAATCTCTTCATTAATTTCAGAAGTTTGTCTCAAGATTTCTGAACGTTTTAATTTTGGCCAATTTTGCATATCTATTTGATTCAAGCTGCCTGAATCTTTTAAAAATGAATTAACTTCGTTCACGCAAGTCTTGTTGTTTTCAAAGTAGTTTTTTAATACATTCTTATTAAAAATCAGTCGAATCACTTGGTCTCTATTTCGACCTCCAAACGACCTGATCATATCATCACAGTGTGCTGTATCTTGTAAGTGATTATACATGTCTCTTAACTTACTATTTGAAGTATTTGATGGAACATCTGAGCAATCTAAGTCTTGATTATCAGGTGATATAGGTTGTCTGCCATACATATAACATTCATAAACCTCAGCCCACTTAGCAGCCTCAGTCTGGTTACATTGTTCTATCATTTTTTGCAGACTTGCCATTTTTTTGTTAGACACGTAGGTGTCGCCTTTGCACATGGAAGCATGAACATTTTTAACATGAGCTAAATTATTAAATATACTTTTAAGCTCTTTATCTGTCTTGGCGCTAGTCATTCTTTTTTCTTTAATTAGGGCGTCTGTTAAGTATATGTGACCTGCTAATTTATCGTTGGCAGGCGCAACACCATCGTAACCTATGATTACGTCCAAGTTTTTAAAGGTCGGTTTCCAATTATTAATAATGCTTCCAGGTGTAGATGTGTAACAGCCCCACAAGTATAAGCTTTTAACTGAATCGTTTAATTCTGGATGGGATTCTAAAACTTTTTGTAAACCTGCATAGGATATAGAGCCGCTGGTGCCAGCAAAATGTCCGTTTCCATTGTGGCCAGAAAGAATCATCGAACTGATTTTTGTCTGCTGATTATTGGCTTTAAGTTCATCAAGTTTTTCAGTCAATTTTTTTCTTAAATCTGAGTGACTCATTTTGTTAGGAGATCCGTCAGGGAAAATAATTAATTTTTCACCGCGTTGTTTAGCTGCTTTTTGGGCAGCTTCAATTTCTTTGGGGCTATTATTTAAATCTAAAAATAAAATATCAGCATGTGCTGTATTTAAATTAATAAAGATAGCTAATACACCCAAAAATAAATTCATTATTTAGAATTTCTTATATAGCTGTACGCTGTTTGTAAATTTTGTTCTGGAATTTGTGGGTATAAAGATCTGAATTGTTCAAAATTGTAATTTTTGGCTCTTAAAATAAAAATGTCTTTTTCTAGATGATCCCATTGGCCTGCGTAATTAGCTATTCCAGATTTAATCAGTATTTTATCTCTGATTTTTTTATTCATGGATTCATTATTGTAATTTCTATTTTGTCCTTCAACGCTATAGTCTTCATTATTGAAATCATTTGTATCCATACCATCTTCTGTAGGGGTCACAATGATCTTTCCGGTATTATCAGCGGGAATTCTTTTTTTACTTGTGATTGTTGGTTTTTTTTCAACAATCGTCGATTTTTTAGCGAAAACACCTACATTAAACAATAAAACAGTAATGACTAATAAAATTGGTTTCATTACTTTATTATAATTTTTATTTTAAAATTTTCCATCTAGACGGAGTCTAGTCTAGCCCTCGAAAACTTCGTATTGTTCACGGTGGTAAGTCGTTTCGATTTTAAAAGCAATAGAATGACCTGATCGCTTTTCAAGGTGTTCTAAAGTTTCATTTTCAACTTCGTAGATCCAATCCACAATATCTGCATGGCAATGAATAATTAAGTTTTTACGCTTGTGTTCTTTAAGGCTAACTTCGCGTTCGATTTCACGAAAAATTTCATTCGCAATTGTTGATTTACGTTTGATGTAACCTTTGCCATCACAATAAGAACAGGGTTCACACAGTGTTTTAACAAGGCTTGGTCTAATGCGTTTTCTTGTCATTTCAACAAGGCCCAATTCAGACATCGATGTGACATTTGTTCTGGCGCGATCTTTTTTTAATTCGTCGTTCATGGCTTGCAGAACTTGTTCGCGGTGGGTTTCTTTTTCCATATCGATAAAATCAATAATAATAATTCCACCGGCGTTTCGCACACGTAATTGATGGGCAATTTCCTTAACCGCTTCTAAATTTGTTTTTAAAATCGTGTCTTCAAGATCTTTTTTTCCAACAAATCGGCCTGTGTTGATATCAATAACAACTAGGGCTTCAGCTTCATCAACCACAATGTAGCCGCCAGACTTTAGCCAAACTTTTCTTTCGGTAGCGCGCGAAATCTCTAAATCAATATCATATAAATCAAATAGCGGTTTTTTTTCTATATACAAAATAATGTTGTGTTTATATTTTGGCATTAATTGAGCCACAAATTTAGAAACTTTTTTATAAACTTCTTCGTCGTCAACCCAAACTGTTGTGACTTCTTCGCTCATTAGATCACGCAAAGCTCGTAATTCAACATCAATTTCTGAATGAACTAATCCCGCTGTTTTTTTCTTTTCATAATTTTTTTGAATTTCTTTTCCTAAACGATCTAGGTATTCAATGTCGGCTTTTAATGATTCTTCAGTTGCACCTTCTGCTGCGGTTCTGACGATAACTCCGCCAGCAGGATTTATTTTTTGAATTAATTTTTTAAGACGCTCTTTTTCGTTTTCGTTTTCTATTTTTCGTGAAATCCCAACGTGTTTAACAAACGGCATATAAACAACACCCCTGCCGGGTAATGAAATATGAGTCGTGATTCTGGCGCCTTTGGTTCCTAGCGGATCTTTTGCGACCTGAACCATGATATGCTGGCCTTCTCTAATTAGATCTTGAATCGGAGTTTTAATTTCTCGGGAAGATCTGTAATCGTCGCGGTCGTCGTTCGCAGGGGCTTCGGTTTCGTCGACTTCGTCGAAAAAATCTTTGCCGTCTTCTGTGATAATATCTCCAACATATAAAAAGGCCGCTTTTTCTAGACCAATGTCTACAAAAGCCGCCTGCATTCCTGGAAGAACGCGTGTAACGACCCCACGGTGGATTGTACCCACCCACGTTGGAGATGATTTTCTTTCGACCTTTAGATCTACAAGGATGCCTGACTCGACATAAGCCACTCTGGTTTCTAATGGTCTAACATTTATCAGTATTTCTGCAGGCATCTGGACGTTTCTCCTGTTAATAGATTTCTCATTTTTACCGAATAAGCACCAAGTAAGCAAATGATGAGGTTGAGTCATGGCAACAATAGATGATTTATTTAGATTAATGGTTGAGCAGAAAGCGTCGGATCTGCACGTAACAAGCGGAGCTCCGCCCTATTTACGTGTGCATGGTGTTATGTCGCCATTGAATTACCGTCAGCTGACAAGCCAAGATGTTCAAGGTCTTATTTTTGAAATTTTAAATGAAAAACAAAAGAAAGCCTTCATTGAAAAATGGGAATTAGACTTTGCTTACGTTCTTGAAGGCACTGGTCGTTTTCGTTGTAATATTTTTATGCAGCGAAAAGGCTTAGGCGCAGTCTTTAGAACTATTCCAGAAAAAATTAAAACAGCACAAGAATTAAATTTACCACAATCAATTATTGATCTTGTTGATAACGATCGCGGTTTGATTCTTGTCACTGGTCCAACAGGCTCTGGTAAATCAACAACTTTGGCTGCAATGATTCAACATATCAACGCGACCCGTGATGCGCATATCATCACTGTTGAAGATCCTATCGAATTCGTTCATCCCAATTTAAAGTCATTAGTGAATCAACGTGAAGTTGGTGCACACACAAAATCTTTCGGAAACGCATTAAAAGCAGCGCTACGTGAAGATCCAGATATTATTCTTGTGGGAGAGCTTCGTGATCTAGAAACTATTTCTTTAGCTTTAACCGCTGCAGAAACCGGACATTTAGTTTTCGGAACTTTACATACCAATTCAGCAATTAAAACGATCGATCGTATTATCGATGTGTTTCCGTCGGGCCAACAAGCACAAATCAGAGCTATGTTGTCTGAATCTTTGATAGGCGTTGTTGCGCAAACTTTATTTACTAAAGCCGATAAAATGGGACGTGTTGCCGCGTTTGAAATTATGAAAGGCAATAAAGCCATTTCTAATTTAATTCGTGAAAGCAAAAATCATCAAATCGCGTCTATTATGCAGACAAGCGCATCGCAAGGCATGGTTTTATTTGAAAAGTACATTGAAGATCTTGTTAAAAGAGGCCAAGTTAACGAAGCAGATGCGCGATCCTTTTTAGGTAAGGATCCTATCAGCACATCGAATCAAGGCGGCGGGAAAAAGGTCGCTTAATAGTCATTGCTCATTCTTAAAAAAAGAAATAAATTAGTCTTTTAATAAGAGAGTTGAGCATGACTGAGCAAATTAAAATTCCTACTGCTAAAGAAGTTGCATCTTATATAGATCATACTTTATTAAAGCCCGAAGTCACTAAACACCAAATTCGAAAAATATGTGAAGAGGCCTTAGATCATCAGTTTTACGCAGTTTGTGTAAATTCATCTATGGTTTCAACATGTCGCGAAGTTTTAAAAAATTCAAAAATTAAAATTGCGTCGGTTATTGGATTTCCACTTGGTGTTTGTGATTCGTCTGTTAAGGCTTTTGAGGCCGATCGTGCTATTAAATTAGGTGCAGCTGAAATTGATATGGTTATTCATGTAGGAGCCGTGAAATCTCAGGAATGGTCTTTCGTTGAAAAAGATATCAAAGATGTTGTTTTAGCATCCGCAGGGCAAATCGTTAAAGTTATTTTAGAAACTCATTTACTGACTGACGATGAAAAGAAAAAAGTTTGCGAAATTTCTATGAATGCGGGTGCGCATTTTGTTAAAACATCAACAGGCTTTAACGGCGGTGGAGCAACGATCGCTGATGTCACGTTGATGAAAAAAATAGTTGGAAATAAATTACAAGTGAAGGCCAGTGGCGGCATTCGTGATTATAAAACAGCAATCGATATGATTAGCGCCGGGGCCACTAGATTGGGAACAAGTGCTGGCGTACAAATCGTTCGTCATGAAACTTCGGAAGCCAGCTACTAAATGCTACCTTCAGAAATTATCAAGAAAAAAAGAAATGGGTCACAGTTAACAGAAGAAGAGATTTCTTTTTTTATTTTAGGCTACACACGTGGTGAAATCCCCGATTATCAAATGGCGGCATTACTGATGACCATTTTTTTAAACGGCATGAACAATGATGAAACTCTTCATCTGACAAATACTATGCTGAATTCTGGTATAGTTGTGAACACTGAAAGCTTATCTGGTTTTAAAGTTGACAAGCATTCAACTGGCGGTGTCGGTGATAAAACGAGTTTAATTCTTGGCCCAATCGTTGCGGGTTGTGGGATCTACGTGCCAATGATTTCAGGTCGCGGATTAGGTCATACTGGTGGGACGCTCGATAAATTAGAATCAATCCCTGGTTTTAATACACAACAAAGTTTAGAAAAATTTATTGAAATCACAAAAAAAATTGGGACCTGTTTCATTGGTCAAACAAATGAAATCTGCCCCGCTGATAAAAAAATATATGCTCTTCGTGATGTCACAGCCACTGTTGAAAGCTTACCGCTTATTTGTGCTAGTATTATGTCGAAAAAAATTGCTGAAGGTATCGACGGCTTAGTTCTTGATGTTAAATACGGATCTGGTGCTTTTATGAAAACACCAGAAAAAGCGACTGAGCTAGCTAAAAAACTAATGGCTATTGGTCACGGTTACCGTAAAAAAGTTGTGGCCCTGATTACATCAATGAATCAACCCTTGGGACGTTTTTCAGGTAATGCCTGGGAAGTTTACGAATGTCTTGAAATTATGAAAGGTCATAAATCCATTTCTGTTGATGGATATGATCTTTATAGTGATACGCGAGAATTATCACTACAGCTTTCAGCACAGATGATTCATCTTTCAGGAAAAACGAAAGATTTAGACAGTGCTTATACTTTGGCAAAAGACTGTCTAGATTCAGGTCTTGCTTTAAAAATATTTGATCAAATGTGTCACGAACAAGGTGGCGATATTTCAAAATTAAAACTTTCTGCGCATCGTTTGCAATTTACAGTTAATCAAGATGGGTTTATGGATTCTTTTGATGTTGAAAAAATTGGTCTTGCAGGAATTATATTAAAAGCTGGTCGCATGAAAACCGATGATCAATTAGATTTACTATCAGGTATCGAATTTCATAAAAAAATTGGTGATCCAGTCAAAAAAAATGATGTTCTTTTTACTTTGCATAGCGATCAAAAAGATCTTTTTAAAAATGCAGTTGATTTATTAAAATTATCATTTTCTATAACTGACAAAAAACCGCAGCCGCACCAACTCATTAAAAACACAATTTACAAAGAGGGTCTTTAATATGGGAACTGTTCAAAAACTAACTGAAACTATTTCTTATATTAAAAGTAAAACAAAAATCAAACCCCGCATCGGTGTCATCTTGGGTTCTGGATTAGGTCACTTCGTGCAACATATAAAAGTTGAAACAACTTTACCATTCGATCAACTTCCACATTTTATCCCACCAACTGTTGATGGCCATTCCGGAAATCTGATCATGGGCCATCTTGGGGAAATTCCTATCGTTATTATGCAGGGTCGTCTTCATTATTACGAAGGTCACGACATGGACACCGTCGTCTATCCGACAAGAACTTTGGCATCACTAGGAATAGAAATTCTTATCGTTACGAATTCAGCTGGTGGTTACGGTGACGGTATGAAACCCGGTGAATTTATGATTATTGAAGATCATATTAATTTAATGGGAACAAACCCATTAATGGGTCCGAATATCAAAGAGCTCGGTCCTCGTTTTCCAGATATGACCCAAGCGTATGATAAAGAATTAATTGAGTTAGCTGAAAAAATATTTCGGGCACAAAAAGTTTTTTTCCACAAAGGAACATATATTGGTGTAACCGGGCCAACATATGAAACTCCGTCTGAAATTAAAATGTTTAAAGCCATCGGTGGCAAGGCCGTGGGCATGTCGACTGTTCCTGAAGTCATCGCAGCATACCACATGGGACTAAGAGTTGCGGCTCTTAGCTGTATTACAAATTTAGCTGCAGGTATTTCTGCACATAAATTAAATCATGAAGAAGTGACCGACACGGCAAAACGTGTTGAAAAAACTTTCTGTCAATTTTTAAACGATTTTATCACTAAGATTTAGCTGTGTAATTTGTCTTTAATTTAGCTCTATAAATTAACCGTTTTCTCTGGACTATTTCAAGACGTTTTCAAGACTTGTTGAAATTTTAGTTTAACCGAAAAGCTCTGTATAGGGTCATTAATAGTACCACCTAATGATGACCAGAAATGAGAGCTATGAATATATTTCAGAAGTCCGTGGTATTAGTCTTAGGTCTTGCTAGTTTTTCATCTTGTAGCGACAACAAAACAACAGAATCGGTTTTTCCTGAACAGGCATCATTTGATTGCCGCAACTCTACCCTATCTAAACGTTATATCGTTGGTTGGGAAGACGGAAGTTATTCAGTTGAACACGCCGAATCTGATCATGATCTTCGTGAAAATTTTATTTCTCAAAAACTTGATCAAATTAAACATATCGACCGTGATATATATATTCAAACTAAGCAATTTGATTCAGAAGTTTCAAACCAAGCAGCGCCGACTAATTGGGGTCCAGAAAAAATTGATGCTGATCTAGTCTGGGCTCAAGGTTTTAAAGGGCAAAATATTATTGTCGGTGTTGTGGATGGTTTTGTGGATAAATCACATGTTCAATTATCTGGAAATGTTATTTCTGCGGATCAGTACAATCAAGAAATAAATAATCCACAACTAAATCAGCATGGAACACACGTTACCGGAATTATTGCGGCCGATCCGAAATCAGGTCCTATCTCAGGTGTTGCGCCGTCAGTGAAAGTTGTTTCAGGACAATTTTTAGGAAACGAAGGCGGCGGTTCTTTAGGTGATGGAATTATTGCAATGAACGCAGTAGCAGCTAAAGGCGCACGCGTTATTAATTTATCTTGGGGGGGCGCTCCGTGCGCAGATAACTTAAGAGCGGCAATGTTAGATTTATCAAACAAAGGTCACTTGTTAATTACGGCTTCTGGTAACGAAGGTGTGAATTCTGATTTTAATGCGACTTATCCAGCAGCATTTAATTTGGTCACACAAATTAATGTGGCCGCTTCAACAATTGATGATTTTTTAATATATTTTTCAAATCGTGGAACTAAAACCGTCCAGTTAGCAGCGCCTGGTGTTGATATTGTTTCCACTGTTCCAGGCAACAGTTATAAATTAATGGATGGAACAAGTATGGCTGCACCTATGGTAACTGGATCTGCCGCGTTAATTTGGAGTGCCTATCCAAATGCATCTGCTCAACAAGTGCGATCAGCACTGCTAAGCTCTGTCGACATACCAACAAATCAATTACAAGTTTCAACACGTGGTCGATTGAATGTGAAAAAGTCTTTAGATGCTTTAAAAGCAATGCTACAATAAAATAAGTGCAAGCTTATTTTATAATTCTATTTATCTTTATTTCAAATTTAGCATGGTCATTCGGCCTTGAATCATCACATGAATTGTCTGTCTATAAAAATTTTTATAAAGAAAAATCGGAAAGCTATTTTTATTTTCTGGGAAACTACAAATACAATTTAAATTCCAATATAAACTTAAATTATTCACCAGAGCTTCAATTTATTCAGTACGACAAAGACAAATCTGACGCTTTTAACTATACAACCCATAAAGGCAGTTTAGATCTTGAAACCAAAAAAACTCTCTCTAGGTTAGGCTATTTTCAAATTAAAAAAGAAGGCCCAGATATATTTGATCCTTTAAATCATGTGCAAAATTCTAATTATTTTGATCCAATACATATTCGCCAAAAATCATTACTGGGTCTATATTCAGAATTTGCCATTTTAGACCAGTGGTCTATTGAGCTGGCTTACATTCCTAAAAATAATATTCCTACTTTACCCAAAACAAGCAGTGCGTGGTTTCCTGAAGCCAACGTGTTTCCGACAGCATCAAATGATTACATTGTGCGCTTACCAGAAAATATACAATATGTTGTCAGCAAGAATGATCCTGATCGTCCGGAATCTTTAAACAATAATATCATCATTAAATCAAAATTTTCATATGATGCAACTGACTTTATAATTCAATACGATGAAATGCTTGGCAATAATCCGACAGTTTCGCCAGAGCTTACAGGAACACTTATTTCTGCTAACCCTATTTTAGAAATTCAATTAGACAATCCTGTTCGTTTATCTTTCACATGGGAAAAAGTCAAAAATTATGGTCTAGGAATTATTCATGCTAATGATTACTTACGAATTATTTTAAAATATTTTGTAAACTATCAAAAAAGTTCTCTTTATAGTGAAACTTTTCATGCACTGGCTATTGAAAAGCAATATTCGGAAGCAGCTGTTGTTCTTGAAAAATCTTTTGTTGAAAAAAAATATCTCAAAACGACTGACTCATCTTCTACGTTCGGTAATTTATTTAAAAATGCAACCGCTTTGGGCTTAAGATATTCTGCGACTGATAACTTAAATTTTCTAATTGGTACAATTTACGATCATGAAACTAAATCTTCGATTGTCTACATAAAGCCGAAATATCAAATCACAGATTCGTTAAGTACAGATTTACAATTGATTGGCATCGACGGAACTGAAAAATCGCTGCTCTCATTTTTTAGAAAAAGTGATAGTGCAAGTTTCGGTTTAACGTACTTGTTCTAAATTAAAAAAGCTATAAAAATTTTCATGACTGTCTGTCATAAATCCGACAAGTTCGATTTTTTGATCAGGACTGATAATAAAACCACCAAAATTTTCTTTAGCCCAGCTATTAGTAAAGAATGCCGTCAAGACCGTGTTAATGATTTTAGTCGAAATTCGTTTTGAATATTTTTTATGTGCTAAATAGGTCGGATCCCAGATGTAGTCAGTAACTAATTGGGTTAGACCCAAGACCCACAGGCTGTTTTGATTTTTCACAGACTGTATATCAAAGCTGTTTTGAAAATAAACCATTTTTATATCATCATCTAAAACCCAAAGACCTGTTTTCAACTTGATGGCAATGGATTGACTGATGTTATTAGTAGGCAAATTAATTTTTAAATCTGTGACTTGTGGGCGAAGGATAAGTTCTTTGCCTTTTTTTCTTTTCATTAAGGCTGGCCATACAAAAAACTGCTTAAATCGTGATTTCGTTAAGTCATCAAGAGCTGAAATATCTTTTGATGAGTGCCGGTTGGCTAAAAGTTTTTTATTCATTTTTTCACTCATTATTTTTTCAAAAGACTTTTGCCCGAAAATAAACACTAAATCAGATTTAGATTTAATTATACTTTCTGCATTAAAACTAAATATATTCTGATCAAACATTGCCGTTTGTTCAGAGTTCAAATTAAAACCAAAAACAATTTGTATAAATTGATCGTCTATTTTTTTAATCTTTACAATTGAATTTTGGATTAAATCCAAATTATAAGTGTTATTTTGTCCAGTTAATTTTTCAAATATGGCTTGATTTGTTTTTGCAAGCTGTTCGTCAATTTTGATATTTAAAATATCTAGCAACTGTTTTTGATAAAATTGATTTTGATCAATAAAGTTTGTAATTTCTTGAGTGATTTCTTCTTCAACACCTTGAATCTGATCACATTTTATTTCATCAACATGAATCTGACTGCCTTCGGCCTGCACGTCGGTTAGACTCGCTGCCAAATCTATAGGTTTATTAATCTGGCTCTTGTTTTCAAAAAAGCCCTTCATTGTCAGTTTTGGTATACTCAGCTGGGCGTTTATATTTTGACATGTTGTTTTAACCAATAAATTGAGCGTAATACCATTAATTACTTTTTTGATATAACCATTAATTTTTAATTCATTAATATGAACACGGCTAACAAGATCATTAAAAGAAGCTATGATTTGGCTTTCTGAGTTGATCTTAAGGCTGTGTGTCCCCCACGAGATTTGATATTTAAATTGATCGACAGCTAATGGCAACCCACCGACAGATAACTGGATTTGTTTAACTTCATTGATATATGGATTTAATTTTGAAATTTGATTTTCACTGTTTTTCAAAAATTTTTGTGTGGGTAAAATAATCTGTCCTGTTAAGCCTTCAGCTAAGGCATTCGAACTGCAAATCACGACTGATAACAGCAAAAAAATAGTGCTTCTAAAGCTTATTCTTTGTCTGCTGTTGGCCGATATAGAATCTATAGTTTGATTGAACATGAAAGTCTCCGTATCTAGACTTTTCGGCAGGAGTTAAGAAAATATGCAGTACAAAGGTCCGTATTTTTTTTCAAAGCTGACTGAATTTGTAAGAAAAAATGTCAAATGTTTTGTCACTTTTTTTGTTGTCTCTTTAGTCTCATTGTTTTGTGTATCTTTGTATCACTTAAATCATCTTAAGTCTGAATATAACATCAAACAATTCTTCCCAAAAAAGCACGTTCTGTTAGAGCAAGAATACCGCGTTACGCGTCATTTCAAGCTTCAAGATAAATCGAGTCTAATATTGATATTAGAAAATAAAACTGATCGAACACATTCAACTTGGGTGAAGCCGAATAACATTAAAAAATTGCGACAGTTTTCTGATTCATTAAGCCAAGTTTCTAATGTGAAAAAAAATATTAACTTGAGCATTCTGCAGGGTACATTTGAGGTCGGAAAAAACCTTTATGTGGGCGACTTATTCTCGCAAGTTCCTGAAAAATATTGGTCAAAAGTGATTTCAAATAATCCTTTTGTAAAACCGAATCTTTTAAGCGCTGATCTTAAAAAAACCTTAGTTATTCTAGAGCTGTCAGAAAATAGTCCTGAAGTTATTTCTTCTGTTCAGAAAAAAATCAAAAAACTACAAAAAGAATTTTTACCCGACACGCATTTATCTTTTGCAGGAATTCCTCTGATTCAAAACGATGTGGCTAGTCTTCTGAAAAGTGAATTAACACGTTCTGTTTTAATTGGGCTTATTTTTTTCACCGTCATTCTTTTACTTATTTTTAAAAATGTGCTCGGTGTTTTTGTGACTCTTTTTAATTTGGTTTTCACTAACGTTGTTTGTTTGGGAACACTTTCTTATTTTAATGTGAAGTTAGATGTCCTATTGTCAACTTTACCAGTGCTAATAAGTTTGATTACAGTTTCACTGTCCGTGCATATTATTTTACGAGTTTCTAATGAAACTGATTATCATTCGTCTGATTTTTCAAAAAAGCTAGAAAGTATTTTGCTTCGTTTAAAAACTTTATTTTCTGAAAACTTAATCGCTTCTGTGACTCCGGCAATAGGTTTTCTTATGCTTGTCACATCAGATATTGGTATTATTCAAAAATATGGCCAAGTCGTTTTTGTTTCAATTTTATTGACTTGGTTTTTGTGCCAAATCTATTTAATTCCTGCTTTGTTGCTGTTTCCAGCTTTAAAATTAAGGTCGTGGTCTTCAAAAAAAGCAATCTGGAGCTTATCACTTCTTAAATTTAAAACCCCGATTGTTTATTTCACTTATTTTGTGATGTTCTCAGGACTTGTAGCTTTTGGTTTTTTGAATTGGAATACTCGTTTATTTGATGATCTTCCAAAAACAAGTCGTTCACGAATCAATATTGAAAAAATTGATCGTTCATTTGGTGGGACGATTCCAGTTTCTGTCGTTGTTTTTGGCCGAGAAAACACTTGGACAAATCCTATTTGGCTAAAACGTATGGATCTGATGGCAAAAGAATTTAGAAAATTGAAATCAGTTGGTTCTATTATAACTTCTGCTGATTTTTTTAAAAAGCCTTCTACACGCGGCATTCGTTTGCCTGCATCACGAGGCGAAGCCACCGAATCGCTATTTATCTATTCTATGGCCGATGAAGATCCAACGACATCCTATTTAAATCAAACCTATCATATGAGTCGTTTAGACGTCCGACTTCGTGATTTACCACGACATGAACAAGACAAAGATATTTCAACTATGACTTATCTTATTGGCAAATACTTCCCAGGTTTCAAATATAATATTTCAGGAATGGGAATTACTGCACATCAATTAAATGCGGATATGTCAAAAGAATTGATTTTTGGCTTCTGGCAGTCAATTGTTGCCATTGGGATTTTATTAGTTTTTATTTTTAGATCTTTTCGATGGTCCATGGTGGCATGCTTGCCGAATTTAGTTCCTCCGCTTGTTCTGATTAGCAGTTTAAGCTTAACACAAACACCGATTAAGCCCAGCGTAGCCATCATTTTTTCTATCGCCATTGGATTAGCTTTTTCAAACACGATTTATCTTCTAGGGCAACTTAAAAAATTAGTTCACGAGCACGGACATCTTCATTATTTACCTGTTAAAAATATGTTAATGACGGAAATGGTTCCTTGTCTTGTCGCAACTTTACTTGTGACATCAGGCTTTGTCGTTTTTGCTTTTTCATATTTTGAAATGAATAAAATTTTTGGAGTCTACATGATTATATCTATTTTGGCTGGCGCTTTTGGTGATTTAATTTTTCTTCCGGCATTTTTAAAAAAATATCCATATTTTTTATTACAAAAAAAATCACCAAAACTAATAAAAACATTTAATTTAAGAACAGCTTCTTTTTTCTGTTTAGCTTTTTTTATATTTTTCAAAGCAGATGCAAAAACTGATGTTCAGGCTTTGCTCACAAAAACAAAAGCTTTGTTAGTTAGCGAAGATGATTCAGCTTTAGTGACTATGAGAATTATTGAAAAAGACGGTTCTGTTAAAGAACGAAAAATGCAGATTAAAAGAAAATTTAATAAAAAAAATATGACTCTGGTGAGAATGCAGTCACCTAGTGACTTAAAGGGCACAGCCTTGCTCAGTATTATCGATAATGAAGAAGAAAACCAATGGCTTTATTTACCTTCTACAAAACAAGTCAGACGTATCATGGGTCAAAATAAAAAATCCGGTGTTTTAGGGTCTGAATTATCAACTGATGATTTAGATATGGCCACGATCAAGGGTTCCAAAGCCCAGTTAGTGAAGGAATTTAAATCAGGACAAGATACTTTTTCTGTGATCGAAATTAAATCAAAAACCAATGAAACTCAGTATTCTAAGGCGCTCATATTAATTTCAGCAAAAACCAGCCTTCCTGTTCGTCTAGAGTATTATAATGCAAAAAATACGGCCATAAAGCGTGTTGATTTTGAAAATTACACCAAGATTGGGAACGTCTATCGCGCTCAGTCAATAAAGGTTCGTAATTTAGTTAATAAAAGAGGCACTGATCTGATTTTATCACAAATTAAATCCAATTCGGGTATTTCGGATGACGAATTTTCACAGCGCGCACTATCAAAAGAGTAGCTTGTTCTAACAAAAAAATCCGTGGTAAATTAGAGCGTCAAATAAGGATGCTCTATGCGAAAATATATCTCAGATCTGAAAAATTTTGTCGGTGAAAAAATTGAACTCAAAGGTTGGGCGTATCAATTGCGTTCATCAGGAAAAGTGAAGTTTTTAGAACTTCGTGATGGAACAGGAATTGTTCCGTGCATTTTTTTTGAAAAAGATTGCGGCGCTGATATCTTCAATCAATTTGATCAACTGACACAAGAATGTTCTGTCGCTGTTACGGGAACTGTTCGTAAACATCCAAAACATGAAAATGTTTTTGAAATCGGTGTTGAAAATTTTGAAATCATCGGTAAATCAGAAAATTATCCAATCACACCAAAAGAACACGGCACTGATTTCTTAATGGAAAATCGGCATCTTTGGATTAGATCTAAAAGACAGCATGCTATTTTACGTGTTCGTCATGAAATCATTATGGCAATTCGTGATTTTTTTGATGGTCGTGGTTTTACATTGGCTGATGCTCCGATATTTACACCTGCAGCTTGTGAAGGGACATCAAACCTTTTTGAAACAAAATACTTTGATGACAAAATGTTTTTATCTCAATCAGGTCAACTTTACATGGAAGCCGCATCAAAAGCTTTTGGTAAAGTTTATTGTTTTGGTCCAACGTTTCGTGCAGAAAAATCAAAAACACGAAGACATCTAATTGAATTCTGGATGGTTGAACCTGAAGTCGCTTTCAACGACATGTATGACAATATGGATTTAGCTGAACAGTTCGTTGAATATATTGCTCAACGTGTTTTAAAAAATCGTCCAGAAGAATTGCGTGTTCTTGAAAGAGATCCTGCAAAGTTAGAATGTATAAAAGGAAAATTTCCACGTTTACATTACAAAGAAGCTTGCGAAATTCTTCTCAAGCAAAATCCAGCATTTATTGTTGGCGATGATTTTGGTGCACCAGATGAAACAATTATTTCTTCACAATTTGATAAGCCTGTTTTTGTTCATCACTACCCGCAAGCCATTAAAGCTTTCTATATGAAAGAAGATCCAAAAGAACCAGGTTACGCAATGGGTTCTGATTTATTAGCAACAGAGGGCTACGGCGAAGTCATCGGTGGCGGTCAGCGTGAGGAAAGCGTTGAAAAATTAATTCAAAGAATTGCTGAGCATGGATTAAATCAACAAGACTTCGAATGGTATTTAGATATTCGTCGTTACGGTTGTACACCAAGTTCTGGTTTTGGATTGGGATTAGAACGAACAGTCACATGGCTTTGTGGTTTACCGCATGTTCGTGAAACTGGGGCTTTCCCAAGATTATATGGCCGAGCTTACCCCTAGAAAACTAGCAGATAAAGGAATTATTATGTCTGAAATTATGCTTCAAAAAATTAATGATCTAGAAAAAAGAAATGATGCTGCCATGTCTGGCGGCGGTGCAGATCGCATAGCTAAGCACAAGCAAGGCGGCCGATTAACAGCTCGTGAAAGAGTTGAAATTCTTTTAGACCCAGGAAGTTTTGTTGAAACAGATCGTTTTGTAACCCACAGATGCACTAACTTCGGAATGGAAAAAAATAAAGTTCCTGGTGACGGTATTATTACTGGTTACGGACGCATCAATGGAAAATTAGTTTATTTATCGTCACAAGATTTTACTGTAAATGGTGGATCAATGTCTCGCACGCAAGCGAACAAAATTTGTAAAGTTATGGATTTGGCTTTAAAAAATGGAGCTCCCTTTATTTCAATTAATGATTCTGGTGGCGCGCGTATTCAAGAAGGTATTGAATCTTTGGGTGGCTATGCGGATATTTTTACACGCAACACAATGGCATCAGGAGTGATTCCGCAAATCACAGCGATCATGGGGCCGTGCGCTGGTGGAGCGGTTTATTCTCCGTCGATTACTGATTTTGTTTTTATGGTTGAAAACACAAGCTACATGTTTGTAACAGGCCCTGATGTGATTAAAACAGTCACGCACGAAGATGTCACAAAAGAAGAATTGGGTGGAGCAATGACCCATTCTCAAAAATCAGGTGTGGCACACTTTACTGCAAAAGATGACAAACATTGTTTATTATTAATTCGTGAATTGATGAATTTTCTTCCGACAAATAATTTAGATGATACACCAACACTAACAACTAACGATCGGCCTGATCGTATTGTTGAATCGTTAAATACTTTAATTCCAGATAATCCGAAAAAGCCTTACGACATGTTACAAGTTATTTCTGAAGTTGTTGATGAAGGTTATTTTTTAGAAGTTCATAAAAATTTCGCACAGAATATTATTGTAGGCTACGCCCGGTTTAATGGTCGCCCTGTTGGTATTGTTGCCAACCAACCACAAATTTTAGCAGGCTGTTTAAATATTGATGCTTCAAGAAAAGCCGCAAGATTTATTCGTTTTTGTGATGCGTTTAATATACCGATCGTTTCTTTTGTTGATGTGCCTGGTTTTTTACCAGGCCGCGATCAAGAATGGAACGGAATCATTACTCATGGTGCAAAATTACTTTACGCTTACGCTGAGGCCACTGTACCAAAAATTACAGTCATCACACGTAAAGCTTACGGCGGGGCTTACATCGTTATGGGATCAAAACTTTTACGTTCTGATGTGAACCTAGCTTACCCGTCTGCTGAAATTGCCGTGATGGGCGCTGAAGGCGCTGTTAATATTATTCACCGTGATAAAATCACAAAGGCAAAAGATCCATCAGCTGAACGATCAAAATTAACAGCTGAATATGAACAAATGTTTAGTAATCCGTATGTGTCTGCAGAATTAGGTTACACCGATGAAGTGATCGAGCCCGCATTAACACGAAAAAGAATTATTGATTCGCTTGAGATGTTGAAAAATAAACGTGATACAAATCCACCGAAAAAACATGGAAATATTCCTTTATGACAGAAATTTCGACTCCTGAAAATGCACCATTTAAGAAAATACTCATCGCTAATCGCGGTGAAATTGCAATTCGTGTAACGCGCGCTTGCCGCGAATTAGGAATCACTTCGGTTTCTGTATTTAGCGATGCTGACCGTGAAAGTTTACATGTGTTTTTAGCTGATGAAGCTTATCATATTGGTCCAAGCCCTTCTAAAGAAAGCTATTTAAATTTTAGAAAAATTTTAGAAGTCGCAAAAAAAGCTGGCGTAGACGCGATTCACCCTGGCTATGGTTTCTTATCTGAAAACCCAGTTTTTGTTCGGGCTTGTAAAGAGGCAGGTATTACTTTTATTGGACCAACAGCAGAAAACATGGAAGCTATGGGTGATAAATTATCAGCCAAAGCCTTAATGAAAAAAGCTGGTGTTCCGTTAGTTCCCGGCAGTGAGGGCGGAGTCGAATCAGTTGAAGATGCCATAAAAATTGCTAAAACAATTGGATTACCAATCATTATTAAAGCAACGGCTGGTGGTGGTGGTAAAGGGATGCGTGTTGTTAGACACGAATCAGAAATCGAAAGTGCTTTCAGAGCCTGCAGATCTGAAGGACAAAACTATTTTGCCAATCCGACTGTTTATATCGAAAAATTTATTAATGACCCTAAGCATATTGAAATTCAAGTTTTCGGTGATACTCATGGAAACGTTGTGCATTTATTTGAACGCGAATGTTCCGTGCAAAGACGTCATCAAAAAATTATTGAAGAATCCCCGTCTCCGTCAGTTCCAAATGATGTTAGAAATAAAATGGGGGAAGCCGCTGTTCGCGCTGCCAAATCAATTAATTACATTGGCGCAGGAACAATAGAATTTATTTTTGACAATCAAACCAAAGACTTCTTCTTTATGGAAATGAATACCCGATTACAAGTTGAACATCCAATCACAGAGCTTGTTACTGGTGTAGATCTTGTGAAAGAGCAAATCTGGGTTGCAAAAGGTAAGCCTTTAAGTTTTCAACAATCAGAAATTAAACAAACATGTCACGCCATTGAAGCCCGCATCTGTGCTGAAGATCCAGTGACTTATAAGCCGTCGCCAGGAAAAATTCGGGCCTGTCGTCACCCGCAGGGGCCATTCTTGCGAATTGATTCTTATGCTTACCCTGGCTACGAAGTTCCAATTTATTATGATCCGATGATTGCAAAAGTCATCACGTGGGGAGATTCCCGCGAAGAAGCGATCGATCGCATGCAGCGCGCTTTAACTGAATTTGTTTTAACAGGAATTAAAACCAATATCGTTTTACATAAAACAATATTAAAACATCCAAAATTTTTGGATGGATCATACACGACACAATTTATTGAAAAGAATTTTGAAGTCATCGAACCAGAACTTTTTAAAGAAATTGAAGATCCTGTCTTTTTGATCGCGGCGGCTATTACAGCCTATGAAGATCGTAAAACAAAAGATGTTAGACGATATAATGTGGCCTCAACATGGCGCCGCGTTGGTCGTAAACTTCAATTAAGAATGTAATAAGGACTATACAATGTATTTTGAATCAGTGATTAATAACAGAAAATATAAAGTCGATGTTCACGAAGAGCGTCACGCCTGGAAAGTATCATTACAGCAAGAAGGTCAAAAGTGGGTTCACTATGACATTTCTAAAATGGATTTTAAACACGCTGAAGAATATGTCAGTTTTCTTTTCGATGGAAAGTCATATTTGATCGATGTTTTAGGTCAAGATACTGAATACACTGTGTTCACCCGAAATTCTTTCCGTACAATTAAAATCTTCAATGATGAAATGCTTCTACATGAATCACTTAAAAAAGGTGGGGGCGCAGGTGCAGACACCCAATTAAAAGCCGGCATGCCTGGGAAGATCATCGAAATCTTCATTAAAGAAGGTGATGTCGTTAAAGCCGGCAAACCATTAATGATCATGGAAGCCATGAAAATGGAAAATGAAATGCGTGCATCAGTCGATGTTAAAATTAAAACTATCTGTGTAAAACAAGGTGATTCTGTTGAAAATGGAGCTGTCTTAATTAAGTTTGAGAAGAGTGAGTAGATTTAAATCTTACTCAGTAGTTCCGCTTTTTTAGCGTCGTAATCTTGCTGAGTAATAACGCCCGATTGAAACAATCTATGTAATTCTTCAAGTGATTGAATCGATGACTTATTTTCTGATGGTTGATTATAAACTTGTTTGTTGTCATTCGATAAAACTGCAAAAAGATTTTTAATTGTATCGACCCATGTATCAAAATAATTTAAATTTGGTGCCGCTGCTTTAATAACATAAACTTCTGCAACCATGTCGTGTAAAGTTTGTTTTTTCTCTGTAAATAAGTTCATAAAATAACCTATCCCCAGAATCAAAGCCGAAACAGTTTTCATAAAATAACGTATGAAAGATTGTTTGAACGTAATTTGTCCTCCAGCCGCATTAACAACAGAAAGCCCCATGATGATTTTTCCAGGAGTCGCTTTTAACGGCGAGGCCTCAAATATTGGATAATACATCACCGAACATAAAAAAGAACCTACATAAGGTATTGCTGCATTTATGGCGATTGCTGGAATAAACATAATAACAACATCGACGATCATGGCTGCAAAACGAATCCAAAATCCTGCGTAAATCATACTGATTCTACCTTTCCCTTTTCAAAAAATCCGACTAAGACAATTGATATCTCATACATTACCCATAGCGGAATCATTAATAAAACCATACTTAATGCGTCTGGTGGAGCTGCAATTGCAGAAACTACTGTTATACCAACTACGGCATATTTTCTTTTTTCTTTAAGGTAAGTTTTTGAAACTAAACCCATCATTCCTAAAAAAGTAATGATTACTGGCATTTCAAAAGTTAACCCGAAAACTAATGCTGTCTGAGTAAAAAACCCTAAGTACTGATCAATTGTAATCATCGGCTTATCTGTGTCGCCACCAAAGTGCATTAAAAACTTAAAGGCCATTGGTAAAACAATATAATAGCTAAATGCTATGCCTAATAAAAATTGTGTGGTCCCAAAAGTAATGAAACCCACGGCAAATCTTTTTTCTTTTTGATAGAGTGCTGGTGAAATAAATTTCCAAATTTGATAAAGCCAAAATGGTGCTGACAAGATCATCCCGACGATAAATGAAATTTTCACATGAGCCATAAATTTATCAATCGGTCCAGTAAAGACCAAGCCGCCACTAGGCAAGTAAGGCGCTATGGGTGCTCTGACAACATCAAAAACTTGTTGGCTGATTGTCCACGCTACGACTGTTCCAAAAAGAATGGCGTAAGCTGATTTTTTTAAGCAAACACGAAGATCTGTTAAGTGCTCAATCAAAGTCATGTTTCGCTCTTCGACTGGATCTTGATTAGGTATTTGAGTCATTTTTTGTTTCTACTTTTTTTTCTGGATTTTCTGCTGGATTATTTTCTACAGCCGGCGCCACATGAGGAGTATTTGTTGTGTTGTAAAAACTAATAGGATCAACAGAGGCGTCCTTTTTAATTTCATCCCAAACGCCAGATGTGTTTCTTCTTAAATCGTTAAAGAAACGACCTAAATTACGCATCAATTCAGGCAGCTTTTCCGGCGGAACAGCAATAACCAACACAATGCCTAGTATAATAATATGGCTTAAACTCATGTCTTAGTTTTATCTTAGACCTTGTTTATTTTCAATTGTTCTTTTGGCACAACAACACCTAGCTCTTGTAATTTATGACGTGCCATCTCTGAGCCAGTTTTAAGGTATTTTTCATATAGACTAAGGACGTTATCATCAGCTTTTAGGGATGATTTCTCGCTCATGTAATTAAGCACATCCACATATTCTGTAAAGCGTTTTGAAAAAGTTTTGTAAATTGAACTTAAGTTGTCTTCTCTGCTCCAGATGGATAAATTTGAATATGCGGCCGACCCCATATCCACATAGTAATCCACATCGATCATTTTTTTATGAAGTGAATCACCAAAAAAACCAGACAAGTATAAAGCGCGGTCCGCAAGGACTTTCATCATTTCTTTATTTTTGGGACTCTCTGAATTCAAAGCAATAAGGTAAATTTCCGCGAGTGTTTCGGGTGGTTTTTCTGTTGTTTCATTTTGAAACGGAGTAAATAAGTTTCTAGAATCTAAATAATGCTTAAGCATATGAACAAGATAGGTTTCGATTTGTGGATGTGATTTTATTTTTAGCCTCAACATGGCCTCTTTAAGTTCTTCACTAAAGTGCTGTTCGGGTGAGATAAGTAAAAATGATCCCATAGTATCTATATTATCGGTTGTTTACAGATTTTGCTTAAAAATTTATCTTATAGCGACTATTGGCTAGCTAGACCAGTTAGTTGCAGTGACTAGCTAGTCTTGCGGCCAACAATACTAACGATATAATTCCTATCAAAAATTTTCTTAGAAACTCGCAGTACATCTTCTTGAGTAATCTTTTGATATGTAGCAGCGATGTTTAAAGATTCTTCAATAGAGTTTCCATAAAAATCGTCAAAGGCAATCGTGTTACAAACTGAAGATTTTCTTTGTAAACCAATATCGTGCTGTCCGATAAGATATCTTTGCGCGCGCTCAAGTTCGACTTTACTGATTGGCGTATTTTTTATTTTGTTAAATTCAACATGGAACATGTCTATGGCTTTTGTGACCTTGTCGGGCGAACAGGCAATGTAGCCACCAAAATACCCTGTTTCTAAACTCTCCATACGGATTGGTGAAACAGAATAAGCCAGTGAATTTTTATCTCTTAATTCTAAAAATAATCTTCCGCCTTGGCCTGCCATCACCGCTTGAATAATTTGTAAAATATACCGATCTGGGTCAGTGATGCTTATGCCCTGCCAACCAACAATTACGTGGGATTGTTCTTTATCTTTTTCTAAATACAGAGTTTCGTTTTTTTCAATATTTTTAACTGGGTATTCAACTAATTGCTTTTTGTCATTTGAATTGTGTGTCGTGTTTTTTTCAATCTGTTCGACAGCTTTAATCCAAGCGCTTTGATTGCAATCACCAACAACGACAACTAAAGAATTTTTTGGTTTCAAAACTTTGGTTAAATAATTTGTGATATCTTGACGTGAAATTTTTCCGATACTTTCTTCTGTACCTAATTGTTCATAGGACACAGGATGGTTTGGAAACATTTTTTGGACAAACTGTTTGCCACACAAATATGATGGTTGATCTACTTTGGCTTTAATTTGTCTCAGCATTGATTCTTTTTCGCGAGAAATTATTTTTTCATCAAACTTTGGTGTTAAAGCGACTTCTGTCATTAAATCTAAAATTTTATTTTCAAAAGGCTTCATGCATTCAATGGAAAGACCAATTGTATTTTTACCGGCAAATGCATTAATTCCTGCGGCTGATTCTTCGATTTGTTGTAAAATCATTTCTTCTGATTTTTTTACTGTACTGCTGACCCATGTTCTTGAAAGTAGTTCGACAAGTCCCATTTTTTCAGGAGTTTCTAACCTAGAGCCACCGCCATATAAAATCTTTGCAGTGACAGTGGGTATTTCCTTTGATTTTTTGAAAAGAATTCTTGTACCATTTGACGTCACAACAGTTTCTAGCTTTTCAGGCGTTGCCTTTTTGATGGCTTTGAATTCAATTTTAGGGATTTTAATTTTTTTGTTAACTGTTTTTTTCTTTTTTGCAGATTTAAGCTCTAATTTGAACTCTTGAACAGCTGTTTTCCAAGTTTGAATGGCTGATTTTAAATGTTGTTCAGCTTTATCTTTTGATTCAGGAGTTAAAGAAGATAAATTTATTTTTTCAGACTTAAAATACTTTTGAGCCACTTTTTGAATTTGTTTTGGCGTGATTTTTTGAATTTGTTTAAGATACTTTTCGTGGGCAAAAGTATCGTTCATGTAAAACTGTGACGAACCAATTTTGTTAGCTATGCCGTCAACTGTTTCTATCGAATAAAATTGTTCAGAAGATATATTCACAATGGCTTTTTTAATTTCTTCCCATTTTACTTCTTCATTTTTTATTTTTTCGATTTCATAGAATAAGCCCTTAAAAGCATCATTGATATTTTGATCCATTAATTTAAAAGTTATTGCGATTAAACCCGAATCTTGTGGATTGTAACTATAGGCAGAAATGCCGCTAACACGACTTGATTTCAGTCTTAATTCTGAAAACAGCCGGCTGGTTTCGCCTTGGCCTAGAATCATACACATCACATCTAGGGCTGGTGTGTCTTTGTGTTTTATATTCACTGACGGAAAAGCCACATTGTATGTGCTTTCTTTGAGGTCTTTTGTTTGTGAAATAAGTCTGGGCTTTGTTTGTACGGGTTCTTTTGCGCGTTTTATTTTTTTCAACTTAAATGGTTTGAAATCCGAATAGTAACTTTCGACTTTCTTTTTCATATCAGCAGGTTCAAAATCACCTGATACAACTAAGCACATATTTTCTGGAACATATCTAGATTGATAAAAACTTTTTATTTTTTTGACTGACCATGATCTGACATTTTTTTCATAGCCAATAACAGGTTTCCCGTAAGCGTGCTTTTTAAATACACTACTAAATAACAGTTGTGAAGACTGTCTGCCTGGTGAATCTATCCCCATTTTAATTTCTTCACAGACAACTTCTCGTTCGCTGTGGGTTTCGTTTGGATCAAAAGATGGGTGCCCCATCATTTGCGAAACCACATCTAAAGCTACGTCTTGAAAGTTTTTTGAAATAGTCACATAAAAAACAGTTTGATCAAATGAAGTGTAGGCGTTTAATTCCCCGCCAGAGGCTTCGACTGTTGAAGCGATTTCGCCGACTTTAAATTTATCTGTTCCTTTAAATACCAGATGTTCAATAAAATGACTGATGCCCTCTTCGTTTTTTGCTTCATCAGCACTGCCAGTTTTAACCCACATCTGAACACTGACAACTGGTGATTTGTGGCTTGGGACAAGAATAACTTTTAATTTGTTTTTAAGTTGAAATTTAACTTGTTTCATCTATAACAATCCTATGCAAAAGCGGTTTGGTGTGTACATTCATATTCCTTATTGTATACAGCGTTGCACTTATTGTGATTTTGCAACTTATGTTCAATCAGAAATTCTTCCTCCGCAAAAATATATCGAACTTATCAAAAAAGAAATTCAGCTTCGTCGTCATTATTTAGATTTTTCGCAAAGCGAAGATCTACATTTAGACACTCTTTATTTCGGTGGCGGCACACCGAGTTTAATTCCTTCAGAACTTATTGTAGACTTGATTGCTGAGCTGAACAAGCAGGGTTTGAAAACCAGCCCTCAGACTGAAATAACAATTGAAATAAATCCTGCGACCGTTAGCGAAAAAAAGTTAAATCACTATTTAGAAAACGGTTTTAATCGTTTTAGTGTCGGCGCACAGACGTTTCATGACCGTTTACTAAAAATGGTTAAACGCGAACATTCGTCAGATCAAACAAAAGAAACTTTGGCTTTGCTTAGAAAATATAATCTTAATTTTTCTTTTGATTTATTATTCGCATTACCAACGCAAACACTAGCTGAATTAAAACAAGATGTTCTTACGGCCGTTGATCTAGGTTCATCACATATATCACCCTACTGTTTAACTGTTCCCGAGGGCCATCCGCTATCATTCAATAGGCCTTTAGACGAGGAACAGATTGAAATGTTCAATGTCATTCATGAAAATCTAAACTTAGCCAATTTCAGACGCTACGAAATATCTAACTATGGATTAAGTGGTTTTGAATCGAAGCATAATTTATTATACTGGCGAGATCAGGATTTTTGGGGGCTTGGTTTAAGTGCGCATTCTTATTCTAAAAAAACAAAACATATTGAAATCGATTCACAGTGGGGCTTTAGATACTGGAACCCCAACAATATTCAGGTTTATGAAAATCAAATCAATCAAGGCTTGTCACAGTTGGATTCAACACAAATTGAGTTTTTAGAGAAACATCAGGCCTTGACTGATTTCTGTCACACATCGTTAAGACTAGAGACTGGGCTTAAGCTAGATTCTTTACGGGCTAAGTTTGGCAATCATATAACAAATTTAGTTTCAAAAATTGCGGTACCTATGGTGGATAAACAACTTTTATTACGGACTGATTCTGGCTATGGCCTTACAAATGAGGGAATTTTGATCAGCAATCAGATATTCGAAAAATTCACCTTTCTAGAAGTTGACATTTTGTGAATAGGACTCAAACTTTAAGAATCATTTATTGCTTATTTTATATTATATTCGGAGACTTGTTTTATGTCTGATAATCATGATCAAAAACCAAATCCAGAGGCTGATGCTTCTGAAAATACAACGCCTGCAAAAAGTGAAATTGAATTAGCTCAAGATGAGGCCGCTAAATGGAAAAATGAATATTTATATTTACGCGCTGAATTTGATAATTACAGAAAAAATACTTTGAAAGAACGATCTGATTTATTAAAATTTGGCGCTGAGCGTGTTTTGCGTGATTTATTAGAAGTGGTTGATAACTTTGATCGAGCGTTGGCACAACAAGTGACTGCAGAGAATTTAAACCAATTTAAAACTGGCGTTGAACTAACGGCTAAAGAATTTAAAGATGCTTTGGCTAAAAATGGTGTTCAAGAAGTGCCAAGCCTGGGACAGCCTTTTAATCCACTTTTTAATGAAGCAATTAGTTCAGAGCCCACAAATACGGTCGCCGAAGGTTATGTCACACAAGTTTTTAAAAAAGCTTATAAATTACATGATAAAATTATCCGCTTGGGACAAGTCGTTGTCGCTACAGCAATGAAGCCGGGCAATAAGTGAGTAAAAAAGATTTTTATCAAATTCTGGGTGTCAGTAAAAGTTCATCGCCAGATGATATTAAAAAGTCTTATCGAAAATTAGCGATGCAATATCATCCTGATAAAAACCAAGGAAACAAAAAAGCTGAAGATAAGTTTAAAGAAATATCTGAAGCCTATGAAATTCTCAGTGATGAAACAAAAAAGAAAAATTATGATATGTTCGGTCACGCTGATGGAAATCCTTTTGCAGGGGCGGGCCCGCAGTATTCGCAGCAGCGCGGCGGTCAACAGTTTGGTGGCGCTGATATTAATGATTTATTTGGTGATTTATTCGGTGACGTGTTTAATGCGCGCGCTGGTGCTGGCGCAAGACAGGGTCAAAGATCGGCTGGCCGCGGATCAGACCTACGCTACACATTAAATATTTCATTTGAAGAAGCTGTTGCGGGTTGTGAAAAAATTATTAGCTTCATGCGACAAATGGGTTCTAAAGAAGAATCTGCAAAGCTATCTGTGACTGTCCCTGCGGGCGTTAAAGAAGGCCAACGATTAAAATTATCTGAAGAAGGTGACCGCCCATCAAAGGGCCCCGCTGGTGATCTTTATGTAATTATTGCTTTACAGGATCATGTTCTTTTCAAAAGAGACGACAATGATGTTCTGCTAGATTTACCAGTTAAGTTTACCGATGCCATTTTGGGTGCTGAAGTTGAAATTCCAACCTTGTTAGGAAAAGCACAAATAAAAATTCCGGCAGGAATTTATTCAGGACAAACTTTAAGATTAAAGGGTAAAGGTTTTCCTCGTATTGGCGGAATCGGCTCAGGAGACATGTTGATCCGACTTATCATTGATACACCCTCAAAAATTAGTTCTAAACAAAGGGAACTGATCGATGAAATTCACAGACAAATCGACGAAACTCCGCTTGTTAAATCCTATAAAGAAAAGCTAGAAAGCTTATTAAGGTCACGCAAATGAAAATAGTTTTTGAAATAGTTTTGCTGTTACTTGTTCCTATTTTTATTATCACGTCGTGTTCAAGTTACCCAAGAATCGAAACGCGTCACCGTGTGATCCCGTCTAAAAAATATTCGACAGATGCGCCAATCGGCTCATCCGCGCAAGTTAGTGTTGTCGATTCGCAAACATCGTATTCTTCGGGAACATTGGTGATTTCAGATAGCATTGCATCAGGAACACAGCTGACTGATCCGCCAGTCATCTCTATGGAAAAATTAAGATCAACAGTGACATACCCAACCGATGCTTCAAAAATTGGGGCGTTACTACCAATGACGGGTCGATTTGCTTCCTTGGGACAGCGAGTTCTCAATTCAATTCAAATTGCTCTTTCTGGATCTACTTATTCTGTGATTGTTTATGATACACAAAGTAATTCTGATTTAGCTGCAAGGGGCGTTGAAAAACTTTTGAAAGAACAAAATGTCATTGCTATTTTGGGTGGCTTAAGCGCCAAAGAAGCAATTGCTATTTCTGAAAAAGCTGAATTTTTTGAAGTGCCCTATTTTTCATTTTCGCAAAAATCAGGCTTAACTGATGAAACAGATTACACGTTTAGAAATGCAGTAACACCTGCGATGCAAGTTGAAAGGCTTGTTGAATACGCGTTAACAAATTTAAATGCGAAACGATTTGCCGTTCTTTATCCAAACGATCCTTACGGTGTTGAGTTCGCTAACACATACTGGGATATGGTTTTAGCAGGGGGTGGCGAAATAACAGCGGCTCAAGTTTACGACGCAAAGGATAACGATTTAAATCCTTATATTCAAAAAATGTTGGGTACATTTCATATAGAACCACGATTACAGGAATACAAAGATCGAAAAAAAGAATTGGCAAATAAAAAAAGGAAATCAGAGGTTGATAAAAAACCGAAAAAGAAAAATTCACGTGAAAATGAAGCTAGTGAAAATATTTTACCATCGATTGTTAATTTTGATGTTTTGTTTATTCCAGACGGTGGTCGTTCATTAGGCCAAGTCATGGCCTTTATGAAAAATAATGATGTGACTGAAATAACATATCTAGGGACTAATCTATGGAATACATCTGATTTGGGTCGCAGAGCAGGTCATTCAGCAAAAAATATTTTCTTTGTTGATGCGACATTAAGCCCTGAAGGTGAGCAAAAGTCTCCATTCTATCAAAAATATTACGCTGCCTTTAATGAATCCCCTACAATCATTGAAGCCCAAGCCTTTGAGGCCACTAAAATCCTGCGTGATCAGATTTCTTCAGGCTACAGAGCACGCGCCAGCCTTAGCTATCAATTAAAATCAATGGGGCGCACATTAGGTGCTTACAGCGAAATCAGAATGAATACGAATCATGAACTTGTTCGGCCTTTGAACTTATTCGAACTAAGCTCAAGCGTTATTAAAAAAATTGATTAATTTTTAACCTTTCTTGAGGCCTCAATCGTCCTATGTCCAACAACTGTTTTTTCAGTTGTGATCATAACAAGGAGTGTTTATGAAGAGGCAAAAATTAACGAATCAAATCATCCAACAGTGCAAAGAAAAATTACTTAACATGCGTTTTGAATTGATGAATCAAATCAAAACGACGACTGAAGAATTCAATCATGTTGATAAATCACGCGGCGATGAAAGCGATCTATCCGCTGCCCATCAAGAAGAACATAACTTTGTCATTAAAAATCAGCGTATGAAAATACAGTTGATTGAAATTAATTTTGCTCTTGCCCGCATAGAGAGCGAAAACTACGGAATTTGTGAAGAGACTGAAGAATCAATTGAGATTGATCGATTGTTAGCCATACCTTGGACTAGATTGAGCATTGAGGGAGCAGAAGCCCGTGAATCAAGAATGAAAAAAAATGGAAAAGTCTATTTATCAACATTATGAATGAATCTGTGTCTGTGGAAAACTTTTGCCGTTTGATTCGACACAATAAGTATTTGTTTTTTTAGTGACATCAAAGCCCCGTCCGATAATTATCTGCCCCATGAGCTTGGGCACATTTCAGAGGGGGATTTGGTGAAAAAAGCCGATACAAACGTATCACCTGAAATTGAATTAATTCGTGATACTTTGCTTTTACAAAAAAGTGAAATCTTAAATCGCAATACTGAATTTAAACTTTCTCAATTAGACATCACTAAAGTTTCTGACGAAGCTGATTTAATCACTCAAGAACAACAAAATAGTATTTCTATCCAATTGCATGAACGCGAAAGAAAATCTCTTTTTCTAATTGAAAAAACCTTATCTAAATTTTCTTTCGGTACCTATGGCGAATGTGAATCATGCGGTGAAAACATTGATACACGCCGACTAAAGGCTAGGCCCTTAACTCCTTTTTGTATCAACTGTATGGAAGATCAAGAAGGTAAAGCTTCTTCTGTTTTTCAACTTCAATAATATATAACTCTTTATTTATTTTTACGTCTATTTCTCATGGACTGAGACCAGCTGACATGGATGTCAGTCTTGTTTTTAACCTGTTCTATCAAATCAGGACTTTAATTCATTCAAGCCGGCTCTAAATACTCCGATCAGCTTTCAAAGAAGTTGTATAACTTAAGGCGCAGCACATACAGGAGCACAGCTATGACATTTGATAATCAGCCAGTTGAAGTCCCTCAAACTCTTCCAATGTTACCAGTACGAGACATCGTCGTATTTCCGTACATGATCATTCCACTGTTTGTGGGAAGAGAGTCATCGATTCGTTCAGTAGAGGATGCTTTAGCTAAAAATAGGCTTATCTTTCTGGCTTCACAAAAAGACATAGCTGAAGAAAACCCAACACCAGAATCAATCTATAAAGTTGGTACTGTTGCAAAAATTATGAGAATGCGAAAGCTATCTGACGGCCGAGTTAAAATTCTTATTCAAGGCGAAGCCAAAGCTCAAATCACCTCTTTTACAAAAACAGCTGGCAGCTACGAAGTCGCTATTGAAAAATTAGAAGACACGCCTTCTGTACATACTCCGGCAGAAGTTGAAGCCCTTGTTAGAACAGCTAAAGAATCAATTGAAAAAATTATTGCTTTAGGCAAAGCCCTATCGCCAGACATACTATTAGTCTTAGATGATGTGAACGACCCAGGTCGTATTGCTGATTTAATCGCCAGCAACTTAGGTATCAAAGTCCATGAAGCTCAAAAAGTTTTAGAAACAACAGACGCAAAAGAACGCCTCTCCCTAGTTTGTGATATCTTAAGTAATGAGCTTGAAGTTTTACAAGCGCAGAATAAAATTCGTGGTGGAAGTCGTGATGATCAAAGAAATCAGCGCGAAAATTTTCTACGTGAACAAATGAAAGCCATCAAAAATGAACTTGGTGGCGAAGGCGGAGATTCTAAATCCGAAGAAATGGAAGAACTTAAAGCTAAATTATTAGCTGCGGGAATGCCAGAATCAGTTCAAACAGAAGCTTTAAAACAATTATCACGTTTAGAGAGAATGCATCCCGATGCAAGTGAGGCCACAATGGTCCGCACATATTTAGACTGGATGGTTGATCTTCCATGGAATAAATCAACTGAAGATATTCATGATTTAAAACATGCAAAACAGATTTTAGATGATGATCACTATGAATTACAAAAAGCTAAGGAACGCGTTTTAGAATTCTTGGCTGTAAGAAAATTAAAAGCCACAATGAAAGGTCCAATTCTTTGCTTTAGCGGCCCTCCGGGGGTTGGTAAAACATCCTTAGGTAGATCAATCGCAAAAGCAATGGGTCGTGAATATTTTCGTATCGCTTTAGGCGGGATCAAAGATGAGGCTGAAATTCGCGGTCACAGACGAACTTATGTTGGTGCTATGCCAGGTAAAATTATTCAAGCTTTACGTCAATGTAAGACAAGAAATCCAGTCATCGTTTTAGATGAAATTGATAAAATGGCATCTGATTTCAGAGGCGATCCAGCATCAGCAATGCTAGAGGTGTTAGATCCAGAACAAAATTCAACGTTCAGAGACAACTATTTAAATGTTGATTTTGATTTATCAAAAGTTTTATTCATAGCGACAGCCAATGTGGTTGAAAATATTCCAGCAGCGTTGCGTGATAGAATGGAAATGATTTATATCCCTGGTTACACAGAAAATGATAAATTATTTATTACCAAAAAACATCTCATCAACAGACAAATCGAAGCCAATGGTATTACCAGTGAAAATATTAGCTTTACTGATGATGGTATTAAATTCTTAATTTCTGGTTACACTCGTGAGGCAGGTCTTCGTAATCTAGAAAGAGAAGTCGGTTCAGTTTGTCGTAAAGTCGCAAAACATGTTGTTATGGGCGAAAAAACTTTCGTTCAAATTACAGCAGCTTCCGTTGCTGAATTACTTGGGCCTCCACGATTTTTAAGAGATGACCGACTTCTTGAGCCAAGCATTGGTGTTGTTCAAGGCCTGGCGTGGACTCAAGCTGGTGGAGAAGTTTTATTAATTGAAGCTTTGAAAATGAAGGGCAAAGGCTCTTTGATGCTGACTGGTCAATTGGGTGATGTCATGAAAGAATCGGCACACGCAGCCATGTCATATGCAAAAGCGCATATGGATGAATTGGGTATTGAGCCCGAAATGTTTGAAAAATTTGATATTCACGTTCATTTACCAGCTGGTGCTATTCCAAAAGATGGTCCATCTGCAGGTATCACATTAACTACGGCACTGGTCAGTTTGCTAACTGGCACAGCTGTTCGAAATGATATTGCAATGACTGGTGAAGTGACTTTACAGGGTCGCGTTCTTCCTGTGGGCGGCATTCGTGAAAAATGTTTGGCGGCATTAAATCTAGGTATCACAACTGTTGTAATTCCAATGGCAAACGGTAAAGATTTAGAAGATATCCCCCAAGTTTTTAAAGATAAAATGAATTTTATCTTAGCAGAAAATTTAGACGAAGTATTTGCTGTCGTGTTTGAAAAATCTGAAAGATTTTCTAAACGCACAACGAATAAAGTGACTAAAAAATCTAAGCCACAAGGTGCCGCTGCTTAAATGTTTTTTTTAAGGTCTATTCGGCGATCAAACAAGAATGCTCAACCGTTATTGTTGGGCTTTCTTTTTATTTTGATGTCCTCGGTTTTTGCACATGGACTAGAAATAGTTTGCACCAATCGCCAACTTATATCTATTGAGTCAAAAAATAATAAGTTCTTTTTGTCTCAGAATCCAGTGTGTGCGCCTAATCAGGTCGAACGACTGCCCGCCTCAATAGAAAATGAATTTATTAAAATTACATATTCAAAAAAAGGTATTAATAAAAATAAAACCGGTGAATATTACAGAAAAGATTTAGAAAAAGTTGTGAAATTAGCTTTGGCTTTAGATGTAGACCCTTATGCCGCTCTTGCAATTCTGTTAATCGAAAAACCACCTTTAAAAATTATCGGTCAGGATTTGTCTCAATATAAAATATCTTATGGATTGTTTCCTGTTGATGCTGTTGCTGCTTACGACACATTGGGTTGCAGCACTGAAAAGAAAAATTTTTCCGTACTTAAGGATTCAAAAGAGTTGGATTCTTATATGAAAGAATACAGCGCAATCTCACTCAATGAACGACACTTACATAACGACAAAAATCCTCTCTATAAAAAATTATCTATGCTTTATAAAAACCCTTCAATTGTGATGACTCAAGTTTACTGTGAAAAGATGCTTTCACTAAAGCAGCCCAATTTGTGTTCCAAATATTATTTGCAAAGAAAAAATCCTCCTCGTATAGATTTAAGTCCGATTTACAACCATTCTGTTAAATCTTCCCTAATTAGTGTTTGTTCAGAGCAATTTGTAACTTCCCCAGGGCAACCCCCGTCTTTTGAATTTTTAGGCGAACAGCAGTCTTCACAAAAAATAAAAAATTGTTGTGCTGAAGTTATAGCTCCTTACCCGAATGAAGAATTACGATCCGATTTTTTAAGTACCTTGGGAATTCTTTATTTAAAGAAATCTTTGGATTCGTGCAAATCAAACAATATAGCTTTGTGCTTACAAAAATATAACGGACTAGGTTGCTTTAGTTGCACTGAAAGAATGAATAGCTCGTGTCTAAATGGTCTGGTTATGTTGGATAGACACTTTTATGGGTCTCGTGTTGCGGATTTGATGATTAATTCATTGATGACCAATGGTGAAATCAACGATCTTGTTTTGAATTCTTCTAAAGCCAACCAAAAACCAATACCGTCTGTTTTCTGTAAAAAAGAAAATTCTACTGTTGTGGATATCAATGAGGATAAATACCTGAACGAACAAAGAAAATTCTTACTGGGTGGTCTAGATAACCAATTTGAGATGAGTTTACTCTATCGTGGAGTCAAAGATAATACGGCCCCACAAATTGAATCAGACTTTGAACTTTATCGACAAAACGAAACCCGCAGAATTTCTGCCTGCCAAAGCTATTTTAAATAAATCAGCTAAATAATTTAGATTACTGATTATATTTCGCTATCAATTTGATAAACGTCAGCAGAATAATTTCTTTGTGAATCTTGGGCTGACAGTCGTGATTCATTTCTTTGATTGTGGGATTCTAAAATTTTAACTAGAGTTTTAAGATCAGAAATCTCTTCTTTTAAATATATAATCTGTTCTTCTTTTTCATGTAAAACCTGGGTGTAGGCTTTTTTCAAATCAGCCAACAAACGGTTAGCTGCTGTGATCACCGATTCACCTTCAGGTTTTTGCATGATTTCTTTATTTGAGTTATCCCGAGCATGGCTAGTTTCGCTACTTAGGGAGGGGCGATGTTGCTGCTGGGGCTCATCAAATATATAATATTTTCCGTCGTCCAATTTATACTGAATGTCGTCTGCTTTAATCTTACGTCTTAAAGTTGAGATACTAACATGGTGTTTTAATGAATACTCAGTTAAAGACAACCACATTTTTATACCCCCAGATGACTACTCAAGACTAGCATGGCCTAAGGCCCTGTCAAATATCTTATATAATCAAGACCTTTGGCTTGGATAGTCACCTATTCGGGCCTATCCATCATCATTTTTGGCTTAAGATATGAACATTTTTGATGACTAGCCACAGGCTAACAATGGCTCGACTGGTTTACACCACTAATAAAGCGTGTTTATATCAGGCTATGCAGGTGAATATTCACAATAAAAAGAAAATAGCTCTGGTTTTAAGTGGCGGAGGTATCAAAGCCGCTGCCTACCATATCGGGGTCTGCCTAGCTCTTAAAGAAAAGGGTTTTGAATTTGTAGGCGGAACAAAAGAATCCGTACAAATCACGAGTCAACGACAAACCAATAATAAAAAAATTAGTCTTTATGTGGGATCTAGCGCTGGAGCCTTCGTAAGTTCAGTTTTAGCTTCAGGCCGATCGCTTGAATCATTGATCACTGCTTTTCAAGTTGGTGTGGGCGCGACTCCGTTTTATCAGTTACCCGAAGAAGACCGCATTAAGCCCATCGGTTATCGTCATATATTTAATTTAAATGGTAAAAGAATCCTTAGTTTTTTACCAGAAACGATTTTGCAAAAATCGATTTTATCAGGGGGTCTAGAGCTTTTTATAAAAAAGGGATTTAAACTGAATGGCTTTTTTAATACCCATGGCATTGAACGATACGTACGACGTTATGTTTTAGATGAAAATGAATTTTCACGCCTAGGTGTAGAACTTTATATTGTAGCCACAGAACTGAACCATTCTAGAAAAGTTATTTTCGGGAATTATTTAGAAAACACAAAAGATTCATCAATCATGTATTTGGGATCTTCTAAAATATCTGAGGCCGTTGCAGCATCCGTGGCTTTGCCACCCGTCTTTGCTCCGTACCCGGTGGTTACACCGGACGGAAAAGAAATATATCTTTATGACGGCGAAATTCGTGACACTTTAAGTACGCACGTCGCCAGCGATCATGGGGCAGATTTAGTCATCGCCTCTTATTCAATGCAGCCCTATCATTATTCAAAAGAAATGGGATCACTGCATAAATACGGAATTCCAGCCATTGTAAATCAAGCTTTATATCAAGTTTTAGAACAAAAAGTCGCAAGACACATTCAATATCAAAATCAAAAAAGAGATCTCTACACCGATCTTAAAAAAATCTGTAAAGAAGAAAGTTTAAGTTCTGATCTATCAGCTAAAATTCTTAAATCAGTCGAAGAAAAATTAAATCTAAAACCGAATGTTGATTATATTTATATTTCTCCACGTCCGCAAAATTATGAAATGTTTTTTGCTGACCATTTTTCATTAAATCCAAAAATCTTAGAAAAAATCTTATTAGTTGGGTTCAAATCAGGGCTTAATGCTTTAAAGTTTGTTTAAACTTCCAATTTTAGTTTTTGAATGATGTCTTTAAAAAATTGGCCTGACCACAGATTAACTTGGTTTTTATCTTTCAAAAATCCTATCACATCAGTCTTTGCCTGATCCCAGTTAATAGATTCAACTCGTTTTTCAAATAACTCAATTAAAAGCTTTTCTGTTAGCGGTTCGCTAATGGCGCCCGACGCTTTCATTTTTTCATCTAAGTAATTTTTATTAACTGCAACATTTCGGGCCATGTACCATTGCACGTCATAAAAATCTCGTCCTTTAATTCGTGTCTTCCTCTTACGCAAAAGTGCCGCATGCATTTTACCTGCAAATAAAGAAGGTAAAGTTAATGTTTTAACCGTGTAAGGTGAGGGCAAAAGTAAGGTTTTAATTTCAGTATCAAATGAAGTTGCAGGATCGGTGTCGACTTCAAATTTAATTTTCAAAGTTTGGCTTTTTTGAATACCTTCAGCAAACCCTTTAGCGCCTTGGATATTCAAAAATAGCATTTGTGTATTAGCCTTTAGAAAGGCTGACTCAGTTGTGCGTGCTTCACTCTTATCAACTCTTTCTAGAAAAAATTCAAATCCAAAAGCTTTAAGCTCACGCTCTAAACCAGAAAAGTATTTATCCAGTTTAAAATTTATATCTGGCTTTAAAAGTGTAAAATCCAAATCTTCAGAAAAACGATCAAGCCCATGCATAATTCTCAAAGCTGTGCCTCCGTAAAACGCAGCTTTTTCAAAAAATCCACATCGATCTAGGCCAAGCAATATAATTTCTTGCAGTATTTCTTTTAATGCATTTTCATGATCTGCCATCGACTCAGGATTATATTTGGCAAGCATTTGTTCTACTGCTTCATTCATTTAACTAGTCTCCTTGTTAGTTCGTTGGCAAACCAGTGTACGTGTTGAAATGGATAATGATCTGCTAAAAACTGAAGTTTTTTAAGCGATACTGCGCTTTCAATAGTATTTAAGTCCAAACGATAAGAATCTAAAATATAGTTAAAGTAATCTTTTTGATTTTTAAAATCACTTTTGTTTTCTTTGATGTGAATAAAATCAAGCAGCGCCTTTTCTGGTGTAGCATATTGGAAAAACGATCCTTTAAAGACTTCTTTTAATTGTACCCCTAATGAATAAATTGATTGTTTAATGTGATGATATTCAAATTCACCTACTGAAGTGGAAAAAGATTTTCCTCGGCCCATGCAAATAGATGTTGTGGTCGTTACTTTTTCTGGAATAAATCCATAGCTTGAAAGCGCCGTTTCCAGCGAGGTGTAAGAAGGTCCATAAATCAAATTGGCAAGAATTTCTTTCGAGTAAGGACGCAAACCCAAATCACTACTTAATAAATAGACTCCTTGTTTAACGGGCTTTATCAGGCCTTTTTTACTGAGTGAGTTAATCTTGCCGCGAACGTCTTGGTAGTCTGATAAGGCACCCATAAGCATAGCCGTAGTGACTTCCGGTGATGTAAGTTTTTTTAAATAAAATAGTTCGTTTTTCATATAATAACCATATCTTGTTACTAGTGTATTGTCATAATGGCTATATATTAGCAACGAGTTCTACATTGTATTGCTGATATATTGACATAGATCTAGTGTTTCATTATGAGAAAGGGCTGACAAAACACGTGCGGTGTTAGCCCTACATCCTCTTTTAGGGCCTGTATTCAATTACATGAGCGCTTGTGTGGCTTTCAAATTGCAATTTTAAATAGATAACTTACAGGAGATATTTATGAAAAAAGCCGCTGTTATCATGTCTACGTTATTAATGGTTTTTGCGAGCAATGCTTTAGCTGATGGCTATCTTGAATATTGTGATGCTTCAACAAAAGAGCTTTATTTTGATATTCAACTTTACCGCGCTACCAAAAAAGTTTCAGCTGATCATGTTGTTATTAATGAAGCTTTAAAATCTGAAATGAAAAATATGATCGGGACTGATGAAGATAAAGTTAATCTTATTGAAACTAGTTTTACAAAATGTTACATCGATCTTAATAAAGATGAAAAGGAGCAAATTCAAATCGAAGTCGAAACTTTGAAGAAAATGCTCAATCCATTAGAAATCTAAACTATAATTAACTTAAACTTTTCTCGATCATTTCAAATAACGGTCCTGAGAAAATACCAACAACTAAAATTAATACTGCTGATAAAACTGCAAGAAACGTTGTCGCATGCCATGAATTATTGGCTACATCAGCGTCACCCGGTCTCATGTACATCACAACGATTGGTCTTAAATAGTAATACACGCTGATTACAGAATTTATTACACCCCATAATGCTAGCCATATTAAACCTTCACTAACTGCTGCACTGAATAAATAAAATTTACCGAAAAATCCTAATGTCGGCGGAAGCCCAGCCATCGACAACAAACAAATCGAAAGCCCCAATGCTAACACCGGTTGGTTTTTTGAAAAGCCCGCTAAATCATCAGTGTTAATAATTGTTGTTTCAGATTTTTCCATCAAACTGATAATTGCAAAAGCACCCATCGTCATTAAACTATAAGTGAATAAATAAATTAATACACTTGTAGCACTATATGCTGAATTCTGACTGATCCCTGCTGTTATCACACCAACTAGCAAATAGCCCGAATGTGAAATCGATGAATAGGCTAATGTTCTTTTTAAATTTGATTGCATGATCGCAGCCACGTTACCAACAGTCATTGTGATCACGGCTAACCACTGCATAACATCAAATAAATTTTGTGAACCCAATAAGGGCTGAGTCGCTATCACGCGCATAAAAGCAGCAAATGAAACGACTTTAACTGCTGTTGCCATAAATGAAGTGATCGGTGTCGGTGCGCCTTGGTACACATCAGGAGTCCACGCATGAAACGGTGCAATTGATATTTTAAAACAGTACCCTAAAATAATAAAAACAGTTCCAAACAAAAACAGCTTACTTGTTTTCACCAATGTTGCAGCGCTTTGCATGAAGTCTGTGATATTAACACTACCCGTGCTTCCGAATATAAATGAAACACCGTACAAAAATATCGCTGAAGCAAAAGATCCTAATACAAAATATTTTATTGCAGCTTCTTTTGAAAGCTTTTGTTCATTAGACATTGCGATCATAAGATATAGCGACAACGACATAAGTTCTAAACCGATAAATACAGTTAACAGGTTGACTGCTGCAACCAGTATTATCATTCCAAGAACAGAACTCATTGCTAAGAATATTAATTCAGAAAACTGTTTACCCATTGTTGACGGATTTTCATACATCATCACCATGCCACCTGCGGCAGCCATAATTGCAATCAAGCTTGCCCACAGGGTTAAACCATCAAATAAAAGCTGATTATTAAATGCTGTCTTATCTGAACCTGCAAAAATAACCATTAAACCTGCAGCCACTGATAGGCCGATTAAAGCTATTGTTAGTGTGGCCGCTGGGTTTTGTTCTTTATTTCCACGAAGAACTTTAATTGTGAGTGGAATTAAACTAAATAGGAAAAGCGCAATCAGAGGTGATGTGAGTAATATGTCTGTAATACCGACTGTAATATTCATCTTACTTTACCTCTAGTGTATAATTGTTTTTATTTGCTAATAAATGATCTACACTTGTTTTTGCATAATTCATAAAGTGATTCGGAAATAGCCCCATCCAAAAAATCATAACAATCATCGGGATCATTACGGCCCATTCGCGTTTTGATAAATCATGAAGCGCATGTGTTTTGTCTTTCTCAGAAGCTAAAACAATTTCACCTTTTGGTCCGAAGAAAACCCTCTTAACCATCCACAACATGTAAGCAGCGCCTAAAACAACACCTGTCACTGCAGCTGCAGCAGTGATAATTGAATATTGAAATGCACCCATCAAAATTAAAAATTCACCTATAAAACCATTTGTCATCGGAACTGCAATTGAAGACATTGTTACAATCACAAAAACAATTGTGTAGTGAGGCATCACAGATGCAAGGCCTCCGTATTTAACGATTTCTCTTGAGTGTGTTCGTTCGTAAATCATACCGATCAGCAAGAACAATGCTCCTGTTGAGATACCGTGATTCAACATTTGATATAAAGCCCCGTTAACACCGTATTGATTTAAAACAAATATTCCAAGAATGACATAACCCATATGTGAAACTGACGAATAGGCCACAAGCTTTTTAATATCTGGTTGAATCATCGCGACAAGCGCCCCGTAAACGATGCCGATTACACCTAGGGCAATAAAAATCCAGGCGTGGTGTTCTGAAGCTTCCGGAAAAAGTGGAATCACCCAACGTAAATAACAGTAAGTTCCCATTTTTAACATCACGCCTGCCAGAACAACAGACCCAGGTGTTGGCGCTTCAACGTGGGCATCAGGTAGCCATGTGTGAACTGGAAACAGTGGAACTTTAATGGCGAAAGCTAATGCGAAAGCAAAAAACAATAGTGTTTGTGCTGTGAAAAAATCCCCTGCAATAAATGGAATTTTTAATTTATAAAAATCCAGTAAACTTGCACTGATGTTTCCACCGGTTACTTCTGGTGTTAATCGCATAATAAAAATAATCGCAAGCAACATGAGGACAGACCCAGCCATAGTGTAGATAAAAAATTTAAGTGTCGCGTAAATTCTTCGCGCCCCGCCCCAGACACCAACAATGAAATACATCGGAATAAGTGATAATTCCCAGAAAACATAAAATAAAATGGCATCCATTGCTAGAAACGAACCCATCATTGCTGTCTGTAATACAAACAAACAAATTAGAAATTCTTTTACTCTTTCTTCAATTGATTTCCATGCTCCTAAAATAATGATCGGAGTTAAAAAAGTCGTTAATAAAATAAGCATTAAAGAAATTCCGTCGATACCAATAAAATATGAAATACCGAAACGTTCGATCCAAGAAAATTTTTCTGTCATTTGTAACGCTGCCGAAGAGCTGTCGAATCTTTGTAACAACGTTAATGATGCTAAAAATTCAATAAGCGAAAAACCTAAAGCTAAATGTTTGATCGTTGATTTTTGCGGCCAAAACGAAATGATCACTGCAAAAACAATTGGTAAAAATAATAAAATCGAAAGTATGTTTGAATTTTCCATCGCTACCTCATCAATACAAAAGTTAGGATAAAGACAACACCTAGGCCAATATACATAGCGTATTGTTGTAAATTACCGTTTTGAAATGATCGCATTAGTGAACCCGCGCCACGCGTGACATCTGATGCCCAGTAAGTCATGCGATCAATAAAATTAACATCTATATGAAGCCAAAGATTTTTACTTTGTTTAATCAGTGGATTAATAATTCCGCCATAATAAGCTTCATCAACATAGTATTTATTATCTACGGTTCTGTAGACAGGGCCCAGTGCTCTGGCGATTTTTTCGTTAGTTCCCTTATTGCTTGAATAAATTCTAAACGCTGTAATGGCAGAAATAATAGCTAGTGAAACTGAGGTTCCCATTAGTGCCCACTCTTCTGCTGATCCGTGTTCTACTGATGTTTCAGGAAGTGTTTTAATAACCGGAGCCAACCACTGTTGCCAAATATTTGGAATATGACCTAAGTATTCACCGATCACATGTGGAACGCCGATAAATCCACCAATCACTGATAAAATTCCTAAAATAATTAGTGGAATAGTCATAGATAGGGGGCTTTCGTGTGGATGAACATCTTTACTAACGCGCGATGATCCCCAGAAAGTCAACGTCATCAACCTTGTCATATAAAATGCTGTAAGAGTCGCGCCAATTGCGCCTGCTGCCCAAAATAAAATATGTCCACGTGGTGATGAATACGCTAGCCATAAAATTTCATCTTTAGAAAAGAATCCAGAAAATAGTGGAAACCCAATAATTGCTAGCCAACCCATTACAAATGTCCAATGAGTGATTGGCATATATTTTTTTAATCCACCCATTTTACGAATATCTTGTTCTTCGTGCATAGCATGAATCACACTGCCTGATCCTAAGAACATTAACGCTTTGAAAAATGCATGAGTCATTAAGTGAAACATTCCTGCTCCGAAAGCGCCTACGCCAACGGCTAAGAACATGTACCCTAATTGTGAAACTGTTGAATAAGCTAAGATTTTTTTAATATCAAACTGTGTAAGACCGATTGTTGCAGCTAATACCGCAGTCACCGCGCCTATGATAGCTACAACCATCATTGTATTTGGCGCAGCCACAAACATTGGGTTGAGTCTAACAATCATATAAACACCAGCGGTCACCATTGTCGCTGCATGGATTAATGCTGAAACCGGGGTTGGTCCCGCCATCGCGTCTGGCAGCCAAACATACAGCGGAACCTGCGCTGATTTACCAGTTGCACCGATAAATAACATCAGTGTTCCTAGTGTAGCTGCGCCTAGCCAGCTAGCTTCAACAGCAGTTGGTGCCAATAAATTTAATTCTGCGATGTTCAGGGTTCCGAAAGAGAAAAACAGAACAAACATTCCAATTATAAAAGCCGCATCACCAATTCTGTTAGTGATAAAAGCTTTCATTCCTGCAGCTGCTTTTTGAGAATCGTTGAACCAAAAACCAATTAATAAATAACTGCAAAGACCGACGCCTTCCCAGCCAACAAACATTGTTAATAACGAATCACCCAAAACAAGAATCAACATGTTAAAGATAAATAAATTTAAATATGAAAAATATTTTGTAACACCTTTATCGTGGTGCATGTAGCCGATTGAAAACAGATGAATCAGTGATCCAATTCCAGTAATGATTAAAATCATAATTGAACTGATTTGATCAACAACAAATCCAGCATTCACTTTAAATGATCCAACTGATATCCATTCAAAGAAGCTAACACCAAGCCGTCTAGAATCTTCGGGTGAGTCAATCAATTGAAGCATTAATAAGACAGCGCAAACAAAAGATATTGCGACTGCGCCAGTGGCGATGCTTCCGGCTAAAATATAATTTGTTGATCTGAATCGTGTCCCGTTCAGTAAAAAACCGACTAGAGGACTTAAAAGTAAAATCGCAATTAAAATTTCGTGATTCATGATTATCCCTTCAAGTGCTCGAAAAATCTAATGTTAACTTCTTTAAATCGTTTAAAGATAGATACCGCTAATGCTAATCCCACAGCCGCTTCTGCAGCGGCGATTGTCATAACAAAGAAAACCATGATTTGGCCTTCAATGTTTGAATTATATTTTGAAAAAGCCACAAAGCTAATATTAACTGCGTTTAACATCAATTCGATCGACATTAATAAGACAATCAAATTTCTTCTCAATAAAACGCCCGCCATTCCCATTGAAAATAAAATCGCAGAAAGAATTAAATAATGTTCTAAACCAATATCGATTAAAAAATTAGTCTCTTGCATGTGTTCCGCCTTTACTGCGTGATAAAGCCACTGTTCCGATAGCGATAACTAAAAGAACAACGCCTAGCGCTTCAAAACCAAATACATTTTTCAAAAATAAATTTTCAGCTAATGCGCGCGTTGAATCTAAGCTGGCCGCTTGGCCTGCTGCTTCAGTAATCGCCTCTTCTTTTTTAATAATTTGTGTGCCTAATGTAATCGCACCAACTAAAAGCCCCGCTAAAATTCCAACTGAGCCAATTTTTAAGGCCCCTGTGATTCTTCCACGAGTAAAAGCTTGTAGTTCATGTTTTAAATCGAAAAGCATCAAAACCATGACAAATAAAACCATCACGGCACCAGCGTAAACAATCAATTGCACGCCAGCCAAAAAGTAAGCGTTCAGCGTGACGAATAAAGCCGAAACACCAATCATTGTCATTGCTAATGATAGAGCGCTGTAAATCGGATTAGACATCAGCACCACTGATAATCCAGATACGATAGTGATCAGAGCTAAAAACCAAAATAAAAATGCATCAGTCATTTATACCTACCTTATAAATAAAATTATAAAACAAACTGCGCCGCTACAAAAATGGCAACTGCAGTTAGTATTGTGTTTGCCAATGCCCACGGTAGCATTGTCTTCCAGCCCAAATCCATAAGTTGATCGTATCTAAAACGAGGCAAAGTCCAACGAACATGAATAAAGAACCATAAAAATAAAATAAATTTTACGTTGTAAGAAAGAAAGTGCGCAACTGTATTCAAAATATTTGCGAATCCCGCATCACCAGTTAATTCAAAAAGTTTTAAATACATTTCTTGTACGCTAATGTATGGAATACCATAACCGCCAAAGAAAAATGTCGCCATTAAGCCTGATGCAATCATCATGTGGCCATATTCGCCAATGAAGAACATCAGCATTTTAAAGCCGCCGTATTCGGTGTGAAATCCTGCAACTAATTCAGCTTCGCCTTCAGCTAGGTCAAATGGTAAACGGTTTGATTCCGCAAAGGTGGCAGCAAAAAATATTAATGCCCCTAGTGGTTGATAAAAAATTCCCCAATTCGGAAGAAAGCTTAAAACTGTTGTTGAGCCCAACGCTGTAAAAGTCAGTGGTCCTTGTTGGGCTGCAATCATTTCTGAAAGATTAAACGTCCCGTAAGTCATAATCACGCCAACGATTGATAAGCCTAAGGCTAATTCATAAGAAATAATTTGTGCTGAGGCACGCATGGCACCCATTAAAGAAAATTTACTTCCTGACCCCCAGCCCGCCATTAAAATTGTATACGCAGCTAAAGACGAGATTCCTAAAATAAAAACAATTCCAACATTGATTTCAAAACCTTGAATTAAAAATTTAGCATCGCCAACAATTAGAGGAGTGCTCATTGGAATGGCCATATAGGCGATGGCGGCAGGAATTAATGCAAAAACCGGGGCTGCGTAAAATAAAAATCGATTTCCTTTATCTGGAACGAAATCTTCTTTAGTTAAAAATTTAACCGCATCTGCCAATAACTGCACCAAACCCAAAGGTCCAACACGATTTGGTCCGAAGCGGTTTTGAATAAATGCCGATCCGCGACGCTCAACCCAAACTAAGATTGGCACTAATTGAACCATCATTAAAAAAACCAAAACTGTTTTAATAATGTTAATTGTGATTTCTAAAGTAGTGCTACCCATATTTATCATAATTAATCCCATTCCAATGCTTTAGATTTTATTTCCCACCATAAACCAAAAATAAATATGGCCAAAAATACGGCCATAGAAATAAATACAAACGGGCCCGCGCCTGCAGCAATAAATTCTTTGAAGTGCAGCGCCCACGGATACATAAAAATAATTTCGATATCGAAAAGAATAAATAAGATCGCCGTTAGATAAAATTTAACAGAAACTTTTGTGTCTTTTTTTTCCAGCTCTGGAATACCACATTCGTAAATTTCCATTTTAGCATTGCTTGTGCGCTTTGCGCGACCACCAGTCCATCTTGCTAAATATATCAAAAATGTTCCAAACACAGCTATAAAGACCGTGATGAATATAATCCCACCTAAAGGCATCTTGCCCCCTTGTTTTTGTGAATAGTTTTAACTATTTAGTTATACAAAGCCAGTATATAAAACAGCGGTATAAATACAAATCTAATATTTTTGCAATGACGTAAGAATATTTTTTTGGCAACATCCACACCACATGAATTCTGTCGTTGAAAAGCCCCCCTACGCTATATCTCCATTTACTCCTCATTTGGAAGAAATTCTGGCGCGAGCTTCGCAAAAAAATAAACATTTATTTAATGTCGTGGGAACGCAGTCAACAGCGGCTATTTCAATGTTATTGTCACAGAATTTATCTTTAAGTTTTAATAACTTGCCGAACTTAGTCATAACTTCTAGTTTGGAAGAGGCTGAGCTTTTATCTGAACAAATTAAGTTTTTTAGTCCGCACTTTTTACCACATATTCTAAAACCATTTGATGTGTCGCCTTATTCGGGTTTGTACCCGTCTCCGCAAGTTTCTTGGGATAGATCAGCTTTTATTTTCTGGGCACAAAATGCAAACGCTACTTCTAAAAGCAAAACCACTGATGAAAAAACGCACATCTTCGACCATTTGTTCATAGCCCCCATTAATGCTCTTCAACAGTTAACAGCGCCGTATTTTAATTTTCATAAACGCTGCCAAAAAATAACTACCGGTACAGAGTTACCCACTAATTTAGCAGAATTTTTTAATAGTTTGGGTTATCAACCCGCGCCCATAGTTGAAGATAAGGGTCAGTACAGTTTACGTGGTGGAATTGTTGATATTTTTTCTGTGACCGAAAAAAAACCGATTCGTTTAGAGCTTTTTGGTGATCAAGTTGAAAGCCTTCGCTTTTTTTCAACCATCAATCAACTCAGTGAAAGTGAAACATCAGTTTTAAACTTAGCCCCCGTTTATGAATACGAATTAAATGATGAAAATCTTGAAGCCGTTGTTAAAAAATTTAGAACACAGTTAGAAAACAGATCAGTTCCGCCAGCAGAAAAAGACGAAGCCTTAAGATTTTTAACTCAGAAAAATTTATTTTCTGGTTCTGAATTTTTATTACCCTTTGCCTACGATCAATTGGCCACAGTTTTTGATCATTTTTCTTCAGAATTAAATGTTTATGTTGTTGATCCTGTTGAGGTTTCAAGACGGGCTGATGAATTTTATCAAGAAATTGTAACTGATTTTAAATCCTCTCAAACTAATTTATTTAATCCAAAACCTGACCAACTTTATTTATCCTTTGATCAGGTTAAATATCCAAAAGATTCGGTTGTGTTTCAGTTTTCAAATTTAGCCTTTATGCATGATGAAGCCTTAGATGAAGAACGAATTGAATATCGATCATCAATGTTATCAGAATTTTCACAGATTGCTTTCAGTCATACGGCGGGATCACCCGAATGGCTAACAGCAACGCACGCAAAAATTTCTGCGTGGCAGAATGATAAATATAAAATTTTTGTATCCTATAAAAATCAAACTCAGTTAGACCGTTTAAAAGGTTTATTTAATAAATTAGAAATCGCTATTGAATACGCTAAAGAAACTGATTATCTATGGGGTAATTGGCTGGGGTTTTTAGACCAAAAAAGCCAACCCGTCACACTTATACCGCGGGATCTTAAAGAAACATTATTACTGCAAGATGAAAATATCGTTTTTTTGCGGGCCGATGATTTTTTTGGTAGAAAACAGCGCGCACAAACTGAAACTTCTTACGAAGAGTTTTCTAAAAACGCCAAACGCCTTAGTTTTGGTGATTTAAAATTAAATGATTTAGTTGTGCATGTTAAACACGGTATCGGCATTTATGAGGGTTTAAAAATCATGAATGTGGGCGGTGTTGATTCTGAATTTATTCAAATCTCCTACAAAGACAAAGATAAACTATACCTACCCGTTTACCGTGTTGGCCAACTGCAAAAGTTTTCAGGAGCTGCACAAACTTCAATTCTAGATAAGCTTGGCGGCGTTGGTTGGGAAAAAACCAAAACCAAAGTTAAATCCCATTTACGTGATATTGCTGCAGAATTATTGCAGCTGTATGCGAAGCGCGCTGAAACTCATCGTGATCCGTTAATTTTAGACGAAGTCAAATACGGGCAGTTTGAACGGGCCTTCCCATACGATGAAACTAAGGATCAATTACGTGCCATTCGTGAAATTCAAAAAGATTTTCATAGCGATAAACCGATGGATAGGCTTGTTTGTGGTGATGTTGGCTTTGGTAAAACTGAAGTTTCCATGCGTGCGGCTTTCCAAGCGGTCATTAATAAAAAACAAGTGGCTGTTCTTGCGCCAACAACAGTTTTAACTTTTCAACATTTAGAAACTTTTAAAAAACGATTCGCCGGCTTTGATTTTAATATTAAATCGCTCAACCGATTTGTTTCGACAGCTGATCAAAGGAAAACTTTAGCTGAATTAAAAGATGGAAAAGTCGATATCTTAATCGGAACGCACCGTCTACTTAGCAAAGATGTAGCCTTTAAAGATTTAGGATTATTAATTGTCGATGAGGAACAAAAATTTGGCGTTATTCATAAAGAAAAAATCAAAAAAGTTCGAATTAACGTAGACACGTTAACTTTGTCAGCAACGCCAATACCAAGAACATTAAATATGAGTTTTACTGGCGTCAGAGATCTATCAATTATTAACACAGCACCGGTCGATAGACTACCGACCAGAACATTTGTTTCTAAATTTGATCCTGAACTTATTCGTAAAGGCATCACGGCAGAAATTTCCAGAGGCGGACAAGTTTATTTTATTCATAATCGTGTGCAGTCTATCTACGGTATAGCCGATGAGATCAGGCAAATCGTTCCACAAGCCCGAATCAAGGTCGCCCACGGACAAATGGCAGAAAATGAACTTGAAGAAGCCATGTTAGCCTTCTTTGCCCATGAAATTGATGTCTTAATTTGTACGGCTATTGTTGAATCAGGAATGGACGTGCCGAAGGCCAACACCATGTTTATCGATCAAGCACACATGTTTGGTTTATCACAGCTTTATCAACTGCGTGGTCGCGTAGGTCGCAGTAAATCGCGGGCCTATTGTTATTTATTAATGCCAAAAGATCGTAAACTTGAAAAAGATGCCCAAGAAAGATTAAAAATCATTCAAGATAATTCAGCCTTAGGTTCGGGAATTAAAATTGCACAATATGATTTAGAACTGCGCGGAGCAGGAAACATTTTAGGCGATGATCAATCGGGACACGTGAATTCGGTCGGTTATGAAATGTATATGGATTTATTAAACGAAGCCTTAGCTGAAGCCAAAGGCGAAAAAACACCAGATCAAGAATTAGATCCAGAAATTAATTTACGAATCCCTGCTTTAATTCCTGAAAACTACATAAAAGATATTCGTATCAGATTAAGTTATTATAAAGCTCTGGCAGATATTAAATCACAAGAAGACTTAGATCAGATTGAATTAGAACTGAAAGATCAATTTGGGGAATTGCCAGAACCCGTTATTAATTTAATGGGGTTAATGCTCATCAGACGACAATGTAAAAACTTAGGGGTTCGTGATATCAGTGCGGGATTAAAAAATGTGTCTTTGATATTTACTGAACAAACTAAATTAACACCACAAACGGCGATTCAACTTGTGGCCCGTGAAAATAAAAAATATTCAATGACGCCTGATCAAAGATTAAATGTCAGAATGAATAGTATTACTTGGTCTAATGTCTATGAAGAGCTTCAATATTTATTAAGTTTGGTTTAGATCTAATTTAATTGGCTAATTCAAAATAATAGGCTAATAATAGGCTAATGCAGTTAAAATCTTTTACGCCAAAATATTTAAAGTCAATCAAGCTGCCTATGGGAACTACGTGGTTGCTTGGTGAATGCATGGAAGCAAAAGGTCGGCAACAACTCTGGGAACAAAAAAAGTCAGAATCTTTAAAAGCACTTCGGGATCAGGCCATGATTCAAAGTGCCGAGTCATCCAACAGGATAGAGGGCATAGAGGTCTCATTTGATCGACTCAAACCTCTGGTTCTAGGAAAAACAAAACCACAAAGTCGTTCTGAAGAAGAAGTCATGGGCTATCGACGAGCTTTAGAACTTATTCATTCAAAACATCATAGTTTAAATATAAGTCCTAAAATTATTACACAGATTCATAAATTAGCGCAAGAGGGTGCTGGTGATGCTGGCTTTTGGAAAACAAAGAATAATGAAATTATTGAGTTTGATCAGTTAGGACAGCGATCTGTACGATTTGTTCCTTTAAGCGCGAAAGATACTGTCGCTGCTATGAAAAGCCTTTGTGACTCTTGCCAGGAGCAAATGATAAGTTCACAACTGCCATCATTAATTATTTCAAGTCTTTTTGTATTAGATTTCTTATGTATTCATCCCTTTCGAGATGGCAACGGTCGGGTTTCAAGGCTTCTAAGTCTTTTGTTGCTTTATCAATCAGGATTTAATGTTGGAAGATACATCAGTCTAGAGCGAATAATTGAAGAGAATAAAAAATCGTATTATGAGGCCCTGAAAGCTTCGTCGCAAGGCTGGCATAATCAAACGCATGATCCGCTGCCTTGGATTAACTTTTATTTATCAACTTTAAGATTGGCTTATAAAGAAATGACTTCAGGAAGTGAAGTCATTTCTCATTCTGTTTCTGGTAAAAGTGAAATCATAAAGACAGCTGTATTAAAACAACTTGGAAGTTTTTCATTAAGAGAAATTCAACAACAGTGTCCAGATGTTAGTCTACAGATGATTAAAAAGGTTCTGGGTGATCTGAAAAAAATTAAGCAAGTTGTTCTTGTGGGGCGCGGGCGTGGCGCGCTTTGGAAAGTTAAATAAATGAATATCTTCGTAAAATTTTATTTTTTAAAACTCTAGCTTCAATCCAAAACCCAAGTCACCACTTGATAAATCGGCTTCGCCTTCTTCGCCTGCGACCTCTGCGACTTCACTGGGTTGATTATAATAAGTGTAAAACACATCTAAGAATGCATTTTCTAAACCTGATGATCTTAATGCTTGTTTTGGTGATTCTGGATCAATCCAAGCTTCGATCCAATTTAGCTGAAACATGGCGCCGATTTTATAATGATAATTTGGAGTCGAGAAAAAACTTTCAGTTAAAATATTTGATCCCGCTGTGCTTTCTTCTGACCAGTCAATTTGATGAATGCCGATTTGACCGTAGGGCACAATCCACGGTTCTGATGTGATGTTATCTAGAGCGAAATTGATATCTGCCTTAGTAATGTTGATATCGATGCCATTAATATTTTGATTTTCATTGGTATAACTGCCAGATCCATAGCCTGCAAGAACAGTTATAGATCCCAATGAAAAATTATATTTTCCGCCGATTTCAAAACCTAATATATTAATCGCCTCTTGATCTGAAAAATCATCGTAGTAACGATCTTGCGCAATTGAATAGTAATCGACTGGATTAAATTTTTCATTGTTCACAGAAAACATTAACCCGTATTGGTTGCGGCGATCTTTGTAGGATTTCGTGAGATCAAGACTGGTTTCAACAAGAATTTCGCCGGGTGCTAGTGGTGTTGTGTAATCGCTTTTTAAAATTTCATTCTTTTTAGGTTGCTGAATGTCTCCGAAAGTTATTTCGTCAGAATCTGAACTTGAAACATTTGCACTACCTTCATCAAGTGTTAGTTGATCATCGATGTATTCAAATTCATCTTTTTCTTGCGCTATTGCAAAACTTGGCAACAGGCCAAAAGCAATAAATAGACTGATAAAAATGGTCGTTTTTTTGACTATCTGCATACTGATTTATTTTATATTTATTCTAAGCAATTGTGATGCAAATATTTGATTTCTATACTTTTTAGAAAAAAAAAGACCAAAGTCTTAATGCTTTGGTCTTAATTCTGAATCTATTTGTATTAAATTCTCAATTCAACAACTGTAAACCAGAGCGAGCTTTTTTGGCTTCTGTTAAAGTATTTTCAAATTCTTCGTCTGTTAAAACGTCTTTTGCTAATTTATTTTCAGCTGCAGTGGCTTGGTTTTTCCCAGTTTGTTCATTGATATCCGATTTAATTTGGATAAATTCCGTCAGGATATTAACGCCTTCAGGGTTAACTTCGCAGTAGCCAGAACTGATCACTGCTTGCGTTACAAGACCCGTGTCTTTAGCTTTATATTTCAAAACGCCTGTTCCTAAGTTTGCAATCATCGGAACGTGACCAGGTAAAATATCAACTTCACCTGAATGAGTCGGAATAACAACTTCAGTGATTTCTAGATCGACGATCATCTTTTTTTCTGGAGTTAATAAATTTAATTTAAACATTTTCAATTCCTTATCGAACTAAGCTTGTAATTTTTTTGCTTTTTCAATAGCTTCTTCGATTGTTCCAACCATGTAAAAAGCTTGTTCTGGTAAACTGTCATGTTTACCATCTAAGATTTCACGGAATGAACGAACAGTGTCTTTAACATCAACGTATTTACCTGGTAAATTTGTAAATTGCTCAGCAACAAAAAACGGTTGAGCCAAGAAACGTTGAATACGACGTGCTCTGTGAACGATTTGTCTGTCTTCTTCATTTAATTCATCCATACCTAGGATGGCGATGATATCTTGTAATTCTTTATAACGCTGTAACAACGTTTGAACGTCACGTGCTGTTTTGTAATGAACTTCGCCGACAACCATTGGATCTAAAATACGAGAAGTTGACGTTAACGGATGAACCGCTGGAAAAATCGCCATTGCTGCGATATCACGATCAAGATTCGTCGTCGCATCTAAGTGTGTAAACGTAGTCGCAGGAGCTGGATCAGTATAGTCATCCGCAGGAACATAAACTGCTTGAACCGAAGTGATCGATCCTGCTTTAGTTGATGTAATGCGTTCTTGCATCGCGCCCATTTCGGTTGAAAGATTCGGTTGGTAACCAACCGCTGAAGGGATACGACCAAGTAATGCAGAAACTTCTGCGCCAGCTTGAGTAAAGCGGAAAATATTATCAACGAAGAAAAGAACGTCTTGTTTTTCAACGTCACGAAAATATTCAGCGATCGTTAAACCCGTTAGAGCAACGCGCGCGCGTGCTCCTGGTGGTTCATTCATTTGACCGAACACAAGAGCTGTCTTTTCGATAACTCCTGATTCTTTCATTTCCATCCATAAATCATTACCTTCACGGGTCCTTTCGCCAACGCCTGCGAAAACCGAGAAGCCACCATGTTCAGTTGCGATATTACGAATTAATTCTTGAATAAGAACTGTTTTACCAACGCCCGCGCCGCCGAATAAACCAATTTTTCCACCTTTTACATAGGGCGCTAATAAATCCACAACTTTAATACCCGTTACAAGCATTTCCGCTTTTGTAGCTTGGTCTTCAAACTTAGGGGCTGTTCTATGAATTGGCCATCGTTCTTTTGTAGTCACTGGGCCCTGTTCATCGATTGGATCGCCTACAACATTGATAATGCGACCTAAAACCTCACGCCCGACTGGTGCCATGATCATGTTTCCTGTGTATTGAACTTCAGTTCCGCGAACTAATCCTTCTGTCGAATCCATTGAAATTGTTCTAACAACATTATCACCTAAGTGCTGTGCTGTTTCTAAAACCAGATTAAATGGTTTATCAGAAATAAATTTATTTGTTACTTTAAGTGCGCCATTAATTGGTGGAAGTTCTGATCCATCAAATTCAACGTCGACAACTGGGCCTGTTACTTGTGTTACTTTACCTTTAATCATTTTATACCCCTATTATTTTAATATGCTAAATCTTTAAATTATTAACCCTTAAGAGCTTCTGCGCCGCTGACGATTTCAATCAATTCAGTTGTGATTTTTTCTTGTCTTGCTTTGTTGTAGTTCAATGTCAGCTTATTAATCATATCTTTTGCGTTGTTCGTTGCGTTTTCCATAGCCGACATACGAGCGCCATGTTCAGAGGCAATAGATTCTGACATTGCTCTGTAAACTTGTAGGTTGAAATGTTTTTTCAGCAACTCACCGACAATGGCCTCCGGAGACGGATCAAAAATAATATCTTTAGAAAATTGACTGCCTTCTGCGTCGAAAGATGTTTGTTCAACTTCGATCGGAAGAATAGTTTCGCAAACAACAGTTTGTGAAATAGCCGATTTGAATTCATTGTAAATTAATTGAATTTCATCGTATTGACCATCTAGGTAAAACTTAACCAGCTTTTCGGCGATACCTTTAGCCATGGTAAATGAAATTTCTTTATCTAATTTTAAAAATGTCTCAACAGCCGGAATGCTTCTTTTTGCAAAATAATCCACTCCGCGTTTTCCAATGAAAATAAAATCTAGTTTTTTTATTTTAGCTGCATTCTCTATTCTGAATTTATCAGCAAATTTAATAATATTTGTATTGAAGCCGCCACAAAGACCGCGGTCAGAAGTCAGAACCACAAGAAGAACTTTTTTATCGCTTAATGGTTTTTTGTTTTCTAGTGTGGTTTGTGCCATTAGCGGGTGCGACACCTTTTGAGTAACAGCAATATTTGCTATCACTTTTTTAAGTGTCACAGCGTAGGGACGCATATTTGTAATGTTGTTTTGCGCTTTTCGAAGTTTCGCCGCAGATACTAGTTTCATCGCTTTCGTGATTTGCTGAGTATTCTTTGTCGAATCAATTCTTAAGCGTATGTCTTTTAAGCTCGCCACATAACCCTCAATTACTTAGTTGTAGATTGAAAAATGGCTTTGAATTCATTAAGCGCATTCACTAATTCTTTTTTAATATCATCGCTAATTGCTTTTTTGTCAGAAATCTCTTTTAAAAGATTTGGATACTTTTGTTTAATGAAGGTAATCATTTCTGTTTCGTAGCGTTTAGCATCTGTTTCTGGAATAGTGTCAATATATCCGTTACCTGCAGCAAAAATCATCGCAATTTGTTCTTCAACTTTAACCGGTTGATATTGGCCTTGTTTTAAAACTTCGACAAGTCTGCGACCGCGTGCCAATTGATTTTGTGAAGTTTTATCTAAATCAGAGGCGAACGCTGCGAAAGCCTCTAAAGCTCTGAACTGTGCTAATTCTAACTTCATAGAACCCGCAACTTGTTTCATGGCTTTAACTTGGGCTGCTCCGCCGACGCGTGATACTGATTTACCAACTGAAACTGCTGGACGAATACCTTTGTAAAATAAATCTGATTCTAAGAAAATTTGTCCGTCAGTAATCGAAATCACGTTCGTCGGAATGTATGCAGAGATATCGCCCGCTTGTGTTTCGATGATTGGTAACGCCGTTAGTGAACCCGCGCCCACTGCATCAGATAATTTTGCAGCGCGCTCTAGTAAACGACTGTGTAAATAAAATACGTCACCTGGGTAAGCTTCGCGACCAGGAGGACGTCTTAATAATAATGACATTTGACGATACGCTTGCGCATGTTTTGTTAAATCATCATAGATGATTAATGCATGTTTACCGCTATCGCGGAAATATTCAGCCATTGCTGTACCAGAATACGCAGCTAAGAATTGCATAGGAGCTGGATCTGAAGCGCCTGCAGAAATAACAGTTGTGTAATCCATTGCGCCAGCTTGACGTAATCTTTCAACAACTAATGAAACAGTCGATTGTTTTTGTCCGATGGCTACGTAAAAGCAATGAACGTTTTGGCCTTTTTGATTAATAATAGTATCGATCGCAATGGCCGTTTTACCAGTTTGACGATCTCCGATGATTAATTCACGTTGTCCGCGACCAATTGGAATTAAGGCATCGATTGCTTTCAATCCAGTTTGTAAAGGCTCGTGAACTGATTTTCTGTAAACGATACCTGGTGCTTTTAATTCAACGATACGAGTTTCTTTTGAATTGATCGCGCCCTTGCCATCAATCGCATTTCCTAAACCATCAACAACGCGACCTAAAAGCGCTTCGCCAACTGGAACCGATACGATTTGTTTTGTTCTTTTAACTGTATCGCCTTCTTTAATGTCGCGATCTTCCCCGAAGATAACCACGCCGACTTGCGATGATTCTAAATTTAATGCCATGCCTTTTACGCCCGAAGCGAACTCAACAAGTTCTCCGGCCATAACGTTTTCTAATCCGTAAACTCTGGCAACACCATCACCTACTGAAAGAACGCTGCCTGATTCTGCAACTTCTACGTTTTTATTGTATTTTGAAATTTGCTCTTTAAGTATTCGGCCGATCTCGTCGGCTCTGATTTGTGTTTCCATTATAAACCTTTCTTCATTAGATCATCTTTTAAAATTTTTAAGTGGGCTTGTGCAGAGTCATCCATCGTCCATCCGGCCACATCAACCTTGTAGCCAGCAATAAGGGTTTCATCTTGTTCAAATATAAGTTCAACTTTTTTACCTAAAGCCTGCGTGGCCTTGGCTTCAACTAGCTTAATAAAGTCTGCCGACACTGGTTGTGAGCTATATAGTTTACCTTTAGTGATGCCCGCTGATTCCTGAACCAACAAGCTCAGTTCTTTGGAAATTTCTGACATTAAATAGACTCTTTCGTTTTGAACAAGAGTGATTACAAAATTAAATGTTTCCGCTGTGCATTTGCCCTCAAGAGCAGATTTCGCCACTGTGATTTTATTTTCTGAAGAATTAAACGGGCTAGAGAAGAAAGTTGTAATTTCAGACGTGAATATTTTTGAAAGTTCGCTTAACTGAGACGCCACTTCGCCAGCTGATCCTTTTTGGTAAGTAACGTCAAAAAGAGCTTTGGCATATTTTTTAACCACTATATTAGTACTCATGCTTTTACCTGTCCTAAATCTTCCAAAAATCCTTTTTCAGATTTTTGAGTGATGCTGGCAGAAGAGGCTTTGATGTTTTTTTCAGTTTCTAACATTGAGGATTCAATAATTTTTTCGCGAATTTGATTCTTCGCTTTTAAAAGTTCTGCGCTGATAACTAAACTTGTGTCTTCAACAATTTTTTTACCTTGTGTTTGAGCATCCGAAACCATTTTTTGCGCCGCTGATTCAGCTTCTTTTTCTGCAGTCATTAATGAAGCGGATTCGCCTGTTTCTAAGGTTTTAATTTTAGTTTTAATGTCGCTTAGTTCAATTTCAGCCAACTTTAATGCTTGGGCTGTTTTTAAAGAGTCTTCTAAAAATAAATCTTTTTTAGTCTTAAATATGGCTTGTATTGATTTTCTTGTGAAAATCACCAGTACGCTTAAAAGTATTCCTAAATTAACCACTTGGGTTGCGATCATTTTAACGGGGATGTGGCTGTCCATCTTAAAGTCCTTTTTCAAATTTATCGTTAAGGGTTGCCGCAATATCTTTTGAAATCTGTGCAACTTGTGTTTCGGCCAGTTTTAATTGTTGGTCTATTTCAGCTCTGGCTTTTGTCGCCGCTTGGTCAGCCTCTTTTTTTGCTAGAGATAAGATTTCTGAAGATTTTTTTCCAGCTTGTGCCTTTTTGTTTTCAAAAACTGTTTTTATTTTTTCATTTATTTCGCGAGCTTTGGTTTGATAAATTGTTTGTAAGTTTTTAGCTTCGTTAATTGTTTCTTTAACAACAGTGTCTGCGCCTTTAGTTCTTTTATTTCTTTCATCAGCCGCTTTAAAGTATGGACCGTAAACAAATATTGTTAAAAATCCGATACCAATAATGAAAACTGCAAGTTGAATATAAGCTGTCTGATTTGCGCCAAGCTGACTTAAAATTTGAGTGACGATTTCAATAATTTTGCCCATTCAGGTTCCCTTTTGTTTAGAACATCTTGAAATAACATTTTATTGAATTTGTGGTCAAGGCTTAAGGTGGTGATCAATTTTTAGGAATATACGATGCGCCTTCAAAAACTACACCCTCTTCGATTTTTAGGCTGGCCGCTGTGACTGTGCCTCGAAAGTGGGCTGGGGGTAGCATCGTTACTTTTGAAAAAGCCGTAATATTTCCCTCAAATGATCCTTTTATAATCGCTGAGCCAACCTCAACATCGGCTTTAACTGATGCTGATTCAGTAATGATTAGTTCGTCACGTGAAAAAATTTCTCCGGTGAATTGTCCTGATATTTTGGCTGTACCAGTAAAAGACATTCGCCCCTCAATAGCACAGCCTTCTTCAACTATTGCTGATATTATTTGCGTGTCCATTAATTTACTAACTTTTCGTAAATAGCATTTAGTTGCTCGTCTGTATAAAAGCTTAAAGTGATCTCGCCCTTACCGTTTTTATATTTAATCTGCGCTTTTGTACCGACAGACTTCTGAATCTGGTCAGCTAGTTGATCGGCTAATTGATATGATAAGTTTTCAGCCTTAATATCTGTTTTTGAGCTCACGCTTGTGTTTGGCGACACAGTTGCGGTTTTATCTTTAATTTTTTGCTCTAGCGCCCTGACGGAAAGTCCTTTTTCAATGGCCTCTTTTGCGTGCGCCATTTGTTCTTGTTTGTTATCTAATGAAAGTAAAACTTTTGCATGGCCAGTTGTTAATTTCTTATCACCAATAAAGTTTTTGATTTCAAACGGTAAGGCCAAAAGTCTTAAAGAATTTGCGACCGTTGATCTTTCCTTGCCGACTTTTTCTGCCACTTGTTGTTGTGACAGACTGAATTCTTCCATTAGTCTTTGATAGCTTTCTGCTTCTTCAATCGCATCTAAATCTTCACGTTGAATATTTTCAATTAATGCTAATTGAAGCGCATCTTGATCAGAAATTTGTTTGATGATTGCGGGAACCTCATGAAGTTCTGCTAGCTGGGCCGCTCTCCAGCGTCTTTCGCCGGCGATAATTTCATAACCACCCGCTGTGCGTTTACGTACAGTGATGGGTTGTAAAATTCCGTTCTCTTTTATTGATTTTGCTAGTTCTTGTAATGATTCTTTATCAAATTTTTTACGTGGCTGATATTGACCAGGCACTAATTTATCGATTGCAATCTGCCAAATGCGTTTATCATCGGGCACCGTGTTCTGTGTGTTGTTTTGTTGAGTTTGAGTATTCAAAGCTTGCTGTGACTTTTCGATTTGAGTATTTGTTTGAGCTGGTTTTTCTGCGGCTTGCAAAAGAGAACCCAAACCACGCCCAAGACCTTTTTTGTTTTTATTTTCTGTATTGATTTCCATATATTATAACTCTGCTGAATGTTGTTTGTTAATTTGGTTTTGTGCTGAACGCTTCGTGATTTCTTTAGCTAATTCAAGATACATCAAGGCCCCGATGCTTCTAGGGTCATATCCAAAAATGGATACTCCATGGCTAGGTGCTTCGCTTAATCGTACGTTTCTTGGAATAATCGCATTGAATACTTTATCTTTAAAGTGGGTTTTAATTTCTTCAACGACTTGGTGACTTAGGTTGTTTCGCTTATCAAACATAGTTAAAAGAATACCTTCGATATGCAAAAGCGGATTTATTCCTTTTTTGACTAATCCTGCAGTATTCAAAAGTTGTGATAATCCTTCAAGCGCATAGTATTCACATTGCAAAGGAACTAAAAAGCTGTTTGCAGCTGCTAATGAATTCAAAGTGAGTAGTCCAAGTGATGGTGGGCAATCAATAAGTATATAGTCGAAGCGGTCAGCCACTGTATGAATAGCTGCTTTTAGGCGGTATTCACGCTGTGGCATATCCACAAGTTCGATTTCTGCACCAACTAGATCAGGATTCGCTGTGGCAATCGTTAAATTTTCAGTTGTTGTCGAAAACAATACTTCTTCAAGTGTGCTTTCGCCGATTAAAACATGATAGATGTTTTTTTCTGCGGCTTCGTGCTTCTTGATGCCGAGGCCACTTGAGGCATTGCCCTGCGGGTCCATATCAATAACTAATACTTTTTTCCCTAGTTGTGCTAAAGCCGATGAAAGATTAACGGTTGTCGTTGTTTTACCAACTCCACCCTTTTGATTTGCTATACATATAATTTTAACCACATAACCCCCGATAACTAATGACTAGTATTTTTGTTCTTA
>JAYSQO010000138.1:0-2757 GCA_043721535.1 Bdellovibrio sp.
ATTCTTATGGCTGGTAAAATATCAGAACTATAGTAGCAATAAACTGAGCTGTAAAATTCTTCAGATTGATGAGATGGAATCTATTGAACATACGTAACCAGCACTTTAAGCAGGTTCTAGCGTAGTTCAAGAAAACAATTTACAACCACGCAAACTTAAAAATACAAGGCGCGTGTTATGAATCCAAAACCAAATCAAGAATTAGTAAAGCTAAGCGATCTGTGCTGGCAATTCCGCAAAGAAGAAGGCTATTTAAAACCACTGCCCGCTGAGTATAAGAAGCAAGCTTTAGAATTTTTATTAAGCGGAACAAAAGCCAGTGATATTGCCAAATATCTTGGAGTGCCAGCGCACAGTCTCAAAGACTGGAGAAAATCACTTGAAAGTAAAAAAGTAAAGCTGCAGTTACAATCTGAAAAAAATTACTTTACAGAAATTAAAGTTGAGCCTGACGTATCCACAGCAAAATCTGTGGATACGTCAGCAGTCAGCATAGTTTTCGAAAAAAATGGCGTTCGTTTTGAAATTAAGAATTTATCTAGTCATGAATTAATTAAAATAATTGGGATGAGTTAGGTAATGTTTTTCGAAAGAAAGAATTTAAGAATTTTTATATATGGTGCGGTGATTGATATGCGCTGTGGTTTTGAGAAGCTTCACTACTTTACAAAAGTGGTTATGCAGCAAGATATTAACCAAGGCCATTTGTACTTATTTTTTGGTAAGAACCGCCGTAGGATAAAGATTTTATTTTTTGATGGTACGGGATTGGTTCAAATTTCAAAGCGTATAGAGCGCGGTAAATTTATGTCACGCCTAGAATTAGGCGAAATATCAGAGATTACTTTTCTAGAATTTAAGCAGGTTTTTAACGGCGGTCTGATTGTGAGGCCTCAAGTTGAACGTAGTATTTTTTCAAATAAATCGATGACGCAAGTGGGGCCTAGTTTACAGATGGGATTTAATCAGTCAGATTTAAATCATGCGTGCAATTGATAATGAAAATGATCCTAGAATATTAAAAGCGCTATCAAAACTTCAGCATGCAGAAATTATTCGCCTACAAGATTTAATTAAAAAAATTATTTCTGAAAAAGATCAAGTGTTGCAACAAAAGTTTAGTTCTGAAGAAAGTTTATTAATTTTACGTAAGAAGCTGTTTGGTAAATCATCAGAGAAGTCACCTAAAGACGAAGTTGATGATTTCGATCGACTGCGATCTGCAGATGAGTCAGAGTTAACTTTACACAGCCAGAATTTAGTACCACCCATATCTAAGAAGCAGACAAAAAAACTAGCTGAAGAAATAGTTTACTCAGAGTTAAGCGACGCTGACCTAATAAAAGCATCGGTTGAAATGAACTTACAAAGTCCAAGTTCAGAGCAATGGGAAAAGCTAGATGGTTTGGTGGATGAATCCGTGATGGTGACAGTTGTAGAGCGTCAGTATTTACGAAAAGTGATACGTCGTCAGAAGTACAAGTTAAAAAAAGAATTTAATACGACTGAAAAAGAATCAGTCATTATTACTGCAGAAAATCCAGAGTTAAGGCTATTGCCAGGTTGTGGTTACTCGGTTGAATTTGCAACAGCCGTTATCGTAGATAAGTATTTATACCATCTGCCATTAGAGCGTCAGTGTCGTGAGATGAAAAGTCTTGATCTGTTAAATATGAGTACGCAAGTTCTATATAACGTATCTAGGATGGCTGGACTTCATTTTGAAAACATCGCTGAAGAAATCAAAGCTGAGATTTTAAATTTAAGCCTAGTGCATTGTGATGAGACACCATGGCCGATTAATAATAAAAAAGACAGTGATGGCTACATGTGGATCGTATCGAATCAGGCTGGCAGTTATTATCGATTCGAACCGACAAGATCTGGAAAAATCATTAAAGAAACTTTAGATAATTTTCAAGGCTGGTTGATGACTGATGGTTATAGTGGTTACAGCCAGTTTAAAGAAAAAAAAGACAAAGCAGTCTTAACTTTAAAGATCAAGTTGGCGCAATGTCACGCGCATGCCAGGCGTTATTTTAAAGATATTGAAGAATCAAATCCAGAAATCGCCGAATATTTGAATTTTTATAAAGAGCTTAGTTCATTTGAAAAGCCGGCAAAAGATTTTGAAGATTTAAGAATGATCAGACAAACAAAATCAAAGCCGTTGATAGAAAAAATGTATTTATGGTTGACTGAATACTTTCCAAAATCACGTCCTGAGCTTGGTTTTAGAAAAGCAATTCAGTATAGTATAAATAACTGGGCTGAGTTAATTAAGTTTTTAGATGACCCAGTGATACCGCTGACGAATAACGAAGCTGAACGATCGATCAGACAAGTCGTAATGGGTCGAAAGAATTTTTATGGCTCAAGATCAATCGATGGTGCTGATTTAGCAGCAACGATGTACACGATTATCGAATCCTGTAAAAAATTTGAAATAGATCCACGAAAATACATTTTAGAAACTCTGAAATCCTCAGCCGCAAAAAAAGAAGTCTTAACACCATACAAATTTGCTCTTAAATTACAAAGTCAACAGCCTGCTTAAAGTGCTGGTTACGAACATACAAAACTAAAACCTCTTACGATTCCGCTTTGTGTTTCTGATCGGTATGAGATCGTGGGGATATCAGTTGGTAAAATCCCTGCGAAGGGGCATTTATCTGAAATCTCGCAGAAAAAATATGGATTTAGAGACAATGAGCGGGATCAAGCCCTCAGAGAACTTTTTGTAGAGATTAAATCAAG
>JAYSQO010000139.1:0-2755 GCA_043721535.1 Bdellovibrio sp.
GTGGATTATTAAGTAGTTTGGGTTCAGCAGTTATGGATATCGGTATAGCTAATGATTTAGTGCCCTCAAGCTTAAAACCGGAAGAACTATCAACTTTTAATAGTCGCTTAAGGCAGATTGATCTTTTCACTGAAGTGACTTCCCCAGTCGCTGCTGGATTATTGCTTTTACTAAATTCCCCTGCTCTTTTTGGATTTTATTTTATTGCGATTTGGAATTTGATTTCATTTTTTCCTGAACTAAGTCTGATTAAGTCAGTCTTAAATGATAAGCCAGATCTTATGCTTGAAAAGAAAAAAATTTCAGAGCAGACAAAGCAATCAATTTTAAAAAAAATATCTGATGGATGGACTTCTTTTTTTAAAGAACCCATCGCTCTTGTTGCTTTAGCCTACTCTTTTTTATGGCTTTCTGTTTTAAGTCCCCATGGCGTTTTGCTAACAGGATTTTTAAAAGATGGCTGGAATATGCCCGAGTGGAGCATTGGTGTATTTCGCGGAGGTGGCGCTGTTTTTGGTTTATTTGCAACATTAGCGTTTCCCTGGGCCGTAAAGAAATGGGGCTTAGTTAAAAGCACTCGTAATTTTATATTATATCAAACACTGATGCTAATCATATCACTGGGATTTTTCTACATGGATGGATTTATCGGACAGCTTGGGTTCTTAGTTTTTATTTTATTTTCACGTATAGGGCTTTATGGATTTAGCTTAGGCGAAATGGAAATCCGACAACTTGGTATACATCCCACTGTTCGTGGCAAGGTCAATGGCTTTGCCAGTGCTTTAACTGGTATTGCTACATTATTTTTGTATGCCGCAGGTACTCTTCTACCCTCAACAAACGATTTTCGCATTTTAATCGTGGGCTCTGTGGTTTTTGTGGCCATAGGATGCTTAACTTATTTAGTTTGGTTAGGCCGAAATGCTAAATCTGAATTGACAGTCTTAAATAAGCAAATAGAATAAAACCAGATGAAGTCTATAATTGCTTTTGTATTTTTATTTTTTACTTGCGGGGTTCAACAAAAATCGAACTCTCAATTTTTTAATACACAACAAAACCAAATGCACAGTAACCAAAATGATCACCCGATGCAGGTCAGCGAGCTAGTTGAATTTCTATTTACAGGCAATTTTGAACACACTCATTCTCATCATGACCAAAATGAAGGTGAAGCTCACCAACATCCTCATCAACACACTTCTTTTGTTTCTGCTGTTTTTGCCGATGATATACCTGCAGCATTTCAGTTTCATTTTGTAAATTTAAAATTAAAATGGCCGATCGATCTTGATTTAAATCTAAATAAAACATTTCAATCTGAACTTCTTAGACCTCCAATTTTTATTAGTTAAAAAACTATAACCATTTTGCTTTTATAAATCGCTAACCAATGGAGGTTAACTTGAAGCGACTTAATTTAATACAGGCAACTTTATTTACTACTTTATTTACATTTTTATTTCCTGTCATATCTTTAGCGCATGGCATATCTGAAGCTGACAAACAAGCTATGCTTGATGGTGGCTACTTAAAATATGTCTGGCTTGGCACAACACACATGCTAACTGGCTATGATCATTTACTTTTTATTTTTGGTGTTATCTTCTTTCTGACAACATTCAAAGACATTGTAAAGTTCATTAGTGTTTTTACGCTAGGTCATTGTATCACTTTAATATTTGCAACATTTTTTAAAATAACTGCGAATTATTATCTAATTGATGCCGTCATTGCGCTTAGTGTGATCTACAAAGGCTTTGAAAATATCGACGGATTTAAAAAATACTTTGATTGGCAGCCCCCAACACTGCTTCGGATGGTTTTTATATTTGGTCTAATTCATGGATTCGGTCTATCAACCAGACTTCAGCAGTTGCCGCTGGGTGATGATAGTATGGCAATGCTTTTCCGTATTTTATCTTTCAATGTCGGCGTCGAAGTCGGTCAAATTGTTGCGTTGACTGTGATGCTTATCTTTTTAAGAGGTTGGAGAAAAGCCGATGCTTTCGCTAAATTTGCAAAAGCTGCCAATGTGGCGTTAATTGCAGGTGGGATATTTTTATTCATGATGCAGTTTCATGGCTACTGGCACACATCAAGCCCCGAATCCTATCCGCTCAATCAAGACGACCATACTCATGTCCATCAAGATTTAAAAGCTGAAGAAATTAACGAACACTAAATAAATGATCAAAACAAATAACAAAAGCAAATAACAAGGAGAAACTTATGAAAAAACAAATCTTAGCGACAATGTTGACTACGTCAATGGTGTTATCACTAACCTCATTTGCAATTGCTGGGGGGTCTCATTTTCACCCTAAGCAAATCGCTAAATGTTCAAAGTCAGGCTGTACTGAAGAACAAATTAAAGGTGCAGTGCCAGCCGCTATTACATACTTAGCTGATTCGAAAAAAATCGATTCAGCTTGGGGTAAAGCTAAAATTGATTCTGTTGGAAAAAAAGAGTTCGCAAAAGGACCTGAATGGGTTGTAACTCTTAAAAATGACGCCAATGAAATACGTTATGTATTTTTTGGACTTGATGGTTATGTGACTGGATCGAATTCGACAGGAAATTAGATTTTAAAAAAACAATATAACAACATAGTGCAGGCTATTAACATAGTCTGCACTTTTTTTTAACTACCCTGTTATCACGTAAATAGGCTAAGTCTCAAGCTAGGGGCAAGATTTTCCCCAAGTGTTAGCGACTTTATCGCCTACTCCTAAGTGCAGACCTGTTCCA
>JAYSQO010000140.1:0-2662 GCA_043721535.1 Bdellovibrio sp.
CAAAATTAGAACTTAGACTTGAAAAGTATTTTCTAACAAGTGGCATCTGCCAGTTTCTTTCGCCAGTATTGTTGCCGGCTTCATGAATTGTTGAAGCTAATTTTGGATCATTCGTAAAAAATCCTGCAACGTCAGTACCTAGTGCAACTTTGATTGCACCTGTTAGCGTAGCGATATCAATTAAATATTCAGGTTCGTCGTTTCCAGTTTGCGTAGCTGCTACATCCATGACATCAGCAAGAACAAGTCTGCCTTCAGCGTCAGTATTATCAATTTCTACAATGTGGCCAGCACGTGATTGATAAATATCACTTGGACGCATTGAAAAACCATCAACAGAGTTTTCAGCTAAAGCTAAATAAAAATCACATGCGCGACTGTATTTTGATTGATCAGCCCAGTACGCTAAAGCCACAACACTGGCTGCGCCGCCCATATCTTTTTTCATCAATCGCATTCCTGATGAAGGTTTAATATCTAACCCGCCTGTATCAAATGTGATTCCTTTGCCAACAAAAGCGATTGGCTTTTTTAGTTTTTTGTTTTTCGTAGCCGTTGGTCTGTATTTAAACCGGATCATGCGTGGAGCTGATGGTGATCCGCTGCCCGTTGCTAAAAGTAGATTCATGCCTTCAACTTCACATTTTTTTTCATCCCAAACTTCGACAGTTGTATTTTTTGAAAAAGAAATTTGTTTTGATATTTTTTCCATTTCAGCAGGATTAATTAAATTAGGTGGAAGATTTACTAAGTGTCTGGCTATTTGTACTGTGGCCGCTTGAAGTAAAGCCTTATCTATCTGATCTTTTTTCATTTGAATTTGTACATTTAGTTTTTCAGATGGCTTAGTTTCAGCATTGATTGAACTTTTAAATATTTTTAAGAAATCATAAGATGCCAGTTCAAGACCAATCACCGATCCTGTCATTGTTTTCTCGTCTGCACCTTGAAAGTAAACTGACACATTTTTTAATTTTAGATTTTTAATTGGATTGATCAGTCCACCAAACTGATCTCGTGCGTAGGCGTAGCCAGTTTCATTGATTGTTTCAAAAATAATCCAGACAGCGCCATTTTTGCCGATGAAATGAATTGTATTTTTGTCTGAATTTTTAATTTCATTTTCTTGGAAGTCTAAGGCATGAGTTTCAACAATCACTTCAATATTTTTCTTTTTGTTTTTTTGCTGGCTAAAACCAAAATAATAAACAACTCCGTCGCACTGAGAGAGCTTGTCAAAACGCGTTACTGTTTGATAATTGATGAAAGGCGTTAGGACCTGTTCCAATTCATGTGGTGTTTTTGATTTTACAATGATTTTCATAGGGCTCTTTTTAGTCGTTTTTTTCATAAATCCTCACAATATGTATCCACATTGCACCAGGGCTCTGATAAAATCAATTCCTGATGAGCCAATCACTTAACCAGCCACTGACATTAAAGTTCTGTTTACTTAACGCTGAAAACTTGTTTTTGATGCTTGATCATCCTATTCCTAAAAACTACCAAAAATTAGAAGAGTCCCAGTGGCAAAAGCTATCAAATTCTGTTTACGACAATAAACCTTTATTTAAGGCGCAGCACTTAGCCAGCACATTGCTGGATATTAACGCTGATATTATTATGCTTTGCGAAGTTGGCGGCCATGAATCAATTCATAATTTCAATACCTTATTTTTAAATAGTCAGTATTCACCTATCTTGATCGAAGCTAATTCAGACAGACACATCGATGTGGGCTTTTTAGTTAAAAAGAATCAGTCGTTCTATTTTGATCTTTTGACCCACAAAAACCGTGATCTTAATTTTTTATACCCTCATGAAAAACAACTTGCCCTTAATAAGTATCCATTAAAAATCACAAGCCATAAGTTTTCACGTGATTGCGCTGAGTTACGGTTATTTACTAAAGACGTGAATAAACCTTTTTTGATTGTGCTCTTAACCCATTTAAAATCCCCACTAGACCCTGAACGTATCGATCCCAGCGGTACCGAACGACGGGCTGCCGAACTTAGAAATTGTGTTGAAATTTACTTAGAACTTCAAAAAAATCATCCTGATTGCCCAATCATGTTCGCTGGAGACTTCAACGGACAAGCCAGTTTTAAAAATACCGAAAGTGAATTCAGTGTCATTTACGAGAAAACAGATCTTAAGGATGTACTTGAATGCGCTGATGTAAGTCATCAAAATCGTTCGACATTCTATCAGGTTAAATCAGGCGGCAGATCTGATGGCCGCCAAATTGATTACTGTTTTTTATCAGCTGAATTACAAAAAACTTTAGATTTAAAATCTGTGGGCGTTCAACCTTTTAAAGATGAATTTGGTAGCCCGCTAAAGACACCAGAAACTTTAGAACAAAAACAAGCTCTGCCCTCTGATCACTACCCCGTCGTATTTTCATGTCAGATAAAAACTTGAATATCTAAAATTCACATGCACAATATAAAGAGTGAGCTTAAAAAAACAGACCCAACATCAATATCAAATTAGTGCAATTAGTGTCTTTGTGGCTCAAGAATCAAATGTTGAAAAAAGACATTTTCTATTTGCCTACAAAATTTCAATTAAGAATATGGGATCACAAGCGGCACAATTGATGTCTAGACAGTGGGAAATCACTGATGGTCTTGGCCATATCGAAGAAGTTCGCGGT
>JAYSQO010000141.1:0-6513 GCA_043721535.1 Bdellovibrio sp.
AGTTCGGATCAAGATCTAAATTAAATTATTTTTTAGCTTTTGCTTTAGAATATTAGCATTAACAAGAGGACAGACTTTTAGTCTGTCTCGCCTGGGAATGCTTCTTTTTGAAGTCTATTCATTTCAACATCAACTGGATTCACAAAAGAATCTTTTTTCTCGTCAGAAACACTTTGAATATTACGTTCAAAGTTAACTTCTTGTTCAACTTTCGGGCTTGAAAACAAGGCTTCTAACTTACGACGTTTTTTACCAGATTCAGCATTTTCTTTTTGTTTGATGCTGAGGCGAATAAAGCCCATCAACTTTTCAGGATCGTAATCACCAGTTTTATTTTTAATGTTTGTCGCTCCAACAACTGTGTTTGTATTGCTGTCAAATGAAGCCGTCACTTTGTTTTGAATTAATGTCAGACGTTCTTTGGCAACTCGGTCAGCGGTTTTCACTGATTGATCCGCCACTAACTGAATAAACAACGCTGAGGTGATTTTAATTTCTGCATCTTTTAATCCAGCTGTCACACCTGTCAATTTATCAATTACATCTACAAAACCAGCTTTAGGTTCTGATTTACCACGCTCAAAAAGATATGAATCTGGAATATCAAACTCAAAACCGTCTTGTGAAATCGTGACATTTTTTGCAATATCAGTCATTTTATCAGCCATAAATGCAGCAACAACTTTCTCTGATCCCATATCTAAAACATTAGGTGATTTGGTTGCTGGCTCCATAAAGCTTTGCATCGCTTTTAAGGGCTCATTTATAAAATCTAAAAATAATTTTTCAAGAGTGACTTCAGCACCGAAATTTTGAAAATTGTATTCAATCACTGATGGTGTAGAAAAATAATCAGATACGGCTTTTTTAGTTTCTTCACTTTGACCTAAAAGCCACATCACAAGGAAAAAAGCCATCATTGCTGTCATAAAATCCGCAAGAGCAACTTTCCATGAACCACCATGGTGGCCGCCGCCCTGTACGATTATTTTTTTTATAACAATAGTTTGCTTCTTAGCCACGAATATCCCCTAGGCCGCTGCTTTTTTAATATCTTTAGTTGCTTTATCTAATTCATCAAACGTCGGTCTTTCTTCTGGCATAATAGAACGACGAGCATATTCAACACATACAAGTGGAGGTGATCCACGTTGTAAAGCAACAACAGCTGCTTTAATACAATTTAGGAAACGACTTTCAGCTTCAATATCGCTTGCGATTTTAGTCGCCGTGGGCCCTATGAAACCGTAAGCTCCGAAAACCCCTAACATCGTACCAACAAGGGCGCTCGCAACTAACTGACCAATTCTTTCATTACCTTCAGTTAAATGGGCCATTGTTTTAACAATACCAAGTACAGCCGCAACGATCCCTAAACCCGGAAAGCCATCCGCAGCCATTTGCACTGCATGTTGCGCTAAATGTTCTTCAGCATGAATCGCTTTTAAATCGCTATCCATTAAATCATCGATATCATATGGAGATAAATCTGTTGATAAAATAATTTTCATCGTGTCACACAAAAATGCAACTGCGTGATGATTTTTCATAACAGATGGGTAAGCTTTAAAAATGTCACTTTGATCAGGAGTCTCGATATGTTTTTCGACTCCTTGAGGTCCTTCTTTTCTAAAAACTTGAAAAAGTTGGTACATCATTTGAAGCAAATCGAGATAGTCTTTTTTCTGTGGACCCTTTGCAGTCATCGCCTGAAAGCTGAGTTTAAATCCCGCTTTAATAACTTTCATGGGGTTACCTATAATGTAAGCACCTAATGCAGCTCCACCGATGATCATCATTTCAAGTGGCGCAGATTTAATAATAACGCCAAAACTTCCGCCGGCCAGTGCAAACCCACCAAACACCATTGCAAATACGACTAATATACCAAAATATCCCATTGCGACCTCTTTAAAAAATAAAGTTCTACAAATCATATATCGGTTCAACTTGATTCAAAGTTTATGCGGCAAGTAGCAATCTAGAAGAACGTCTAGTATTAGATGTTTTTAATTTAAAAAAATGTTATTTTATAGTCATGAAACGCATTTCAATAGCACTTGTTATTTTTTTATACTCGACTTTAATCTGGGCTGTCAGCGAACCTGTTATTCAGTTTAATGTTCTCACAGATCCACTTCAACTTGAACCTGGGCAAATAAAATCTGTTCGACTAACAATAGAAATGCCAAAAGGTTTTCATGCTTATTCAGATCAATTCAAAGTGATGGCTATGAATCCAGAATTCAATGCTGGGCAAATCACATTGTCTCCTGAAATTGAATTTTACGATAAACATAATAAAAAAACGAAAAAAGGTCTTTTTGAAAAAGGTGAAATCCAAGTTCAAATCGAAGCTCCTGAAAATTTATCTTCAATGCCACAAAAAATAAATTTTGATTTGCGCTACCAAATCTGTAGTGAACAAGTTTGTTTTCTGCCGCAAAAGAAAAATATTTCATTAAATATTAATTCAACGAGTTTAAAAATCACACCTGAAGGTGCAGAAAAATTTTCACTTTTTTCAGCAGGTTCTATTGAAAACCAATTATCTAAAAATTTTTTACTGACATATTTTCTTGTTTTTTTAGCAGGCATCCTAACTAGCTTTACTCCCTGTATTTTTCCCATGATTCCGATAACGTTATCAATTTTGGGTCATGATGCTGAAACAAAAACTCGTACGCAAAATGTTTTAAGATCTCTGTTTTATGTTTTAGGGATAGCATTAACTTACGCAACGCTGGGCTCGATTGCTGCACTGACTGGCGCCCTGTTTGGCAAAGCTTTAGCCAATAAATATGTCATCAGTTCATTAGTTGTGTTATTTGTTTTGATGGCGATCAGTATGTGGGGATTTTTTGAAATTCAAGTTCCTGCATTTATTCGTAATAAATTTGGCACAGGTAAAAGTCATGGCTATTTTGGCGCGCTGATTATGGGATTAGTTGCAGGGATTGTCGCTAGCCCTTGCGTAGGACCGGTTCTTGTTTCGATTTTAAGTTTTGTTTCATCCACACAAAATGCATGGCTGGGTTTTACTTTACTTTTTACTTACGCGATCGGTTTAGGGCTGATATTTATTGTTCTCGGGTTTTCAAGTCATCTGATTAAAAAACTTCCTAGGTCTGGCCCGTGGATGGATCTTATTAAATTTTTATTAGGTTTATTAATGATTGGTGCGGCTTTTTATTATTTGCAATATGTTCTATATTTTAAATATTGGGTGATTGTTTTAGGACTAAGCTTAATGGTGATTTCATTTTGGAAAGGCGCTTTTAATTTCAAAAAAAGACATCCATTGAAGCAAAGTTTGGCTTTGGCTTTTTTCATATTTTCAACAACATTAACGCTGTTAGCTGTTTTTAAAATTGAATATGTGATGCCTCTTTTTAATGAATCTACAGCAACTGAGAATCCAACTGGTGCGATTCAGTGGATTCCTTACAGTGAAAAAATTTTACAACAGGCCGTATCTGAAAATAAGCCCGTTCTGGTTGATTTCTTTGCTGAATGGTGCGCTGCCTGCCACGAACTTGAAGAAAAGACCTATACAAAAGCCGAATTCATCGAGTTATCAAAGCAATTTGTACTGGTTAAAGTCGATGCGACAGAGGACACAGAAGACGTCCAAAAAATATTAACCCAATATAACATCAAAGGCTTGCCAACCGTGGTATTTGTGAATAGAAAAGGGGCTATTCTTAATGATCTGACTTTCACGCAGTTTTTAGACTGGAACGAGTTAAAACCTAAAGTTTTAAAAGCACTAGAATAGCTGAAATAAATAGATCAAAATACTGGAGCAAAAATGATTCGTTTAAACAAACTACTTGCTGAACGTGGGCTGGCTTCTCGACGTGGCGCTGATAAAATGATTGAAGAAGGCCTTGTCATGGTTAATGGCAAAAAGGTTTACGAACTAGGTATTAAAGTTGATGCAGCCAATGATCAAATCAAAGTTGATGGAAAGCCTTTGCGATCTAAAAATCAAAATATTTATATCATGTTTCATAAACCAAAAAATGTTATAACATCGATGGCAGATCCTTTGGGTCGAATCACAGTCGCTGATTACATGAATGGTGTTCCAGGACGAGTTTTCCCTATTGGTCGCTTAGATTGGGACAGTGAAGGTCTTTTATTAATGACTAACGACGGTGATTTCGCCAATAAAGTCATGCATCCAAAAACTGAAGTCACTAAAACTTATAATGTTAAATTGAACGGTCAACCCCGCCCCGATCAAATCGATAAATTACTTCGCGGAGTTCCAATACCTGGTGGTCGAGTTAAAGCCAAAAATGTTGAAAAAATTAAAGCTGTTAAAGAAAAAAATAAAAAAACTTCTGAAAAAAATGACTGGTATAAAATTGTTATCACAGAAGGTAAAAATCATCAAGTTCGTGAGATGTTTAAAAAAATTGGCTTTGATGTATTGAAGCTTCAACGCGTAGCTATTGGTAAACTTAAATTAGGAACTTTAGATCGTGGTTCGTTAGTTTATTTAAATGAAGCTGCTGTAGCTCGTATTTTCATGGCTGACTTGCCAGAAAACACCAGCGGGAAACAAATCAAAACGAGCATCAAAAAAAGACCAGCTACGATTGAAAAAAACCGTAAAGAATTCCAAAAAAATCTGAACAAACTAAAATAATCTGATTCCTAGGGCCATGATCTGGCCTTAAGGTGAGTCAACATTTAGGGACCACTTCCCGATAAATAGATTATGGATTATTTATTAAAAAATTTCATAAAATACTTAGTTGTTACTCTGTCGCTATTTCTTTTAACAGCGCAGTCCATTCAAGCCGAAGACATCATTGAAATTGTTGAAGTGAAACGCAATATCACATTGTCAGATTCAGATCCCGTGTATAAAGATTTTTACATCAATAGCGGTTCAGGTTCGGGGCTTAAAAAGAATTTAATTGTTAAAGCTAAAAGACAAGTTTCAGTTAAAAATGATATGCAAAAACTGATTGGACAGTTTCGCACTGTCGTTGGTTTTTTGAAAATTATACATGTTGAAGGTTCTGTGGCTATCGCCAGAGAAGTTCGTCTCGAATCACGCGAAAATGAACCCATGCTTGAACAAATCGGTATCATGGTCGGAGATCAAATTGACCTGACTGATAGCTCTATGGCAAAGTAAGCCCCTATGTCAGACCAATATTATCGTGTGCGTTTAAGCCATGTACCCCGTGTACATGAAGATGAACTTTCTGTTGTGGCCTTTGCCTGCGGGGCCTCTGGTTTATCTGAAGCTTTAAGTTTTACTCAACCTGATTTAACTTACGATCCTTCTTTGATTCCAAAAAAGTTTTTAGATCTTGATGTTTTCTTTTTACAAAAACCTGAAAATACTTTTTTCGACAAAATCAAAAAATTAAATCCGATGATTCAAGCGCAGTTAAACACAGAAGACGAAAAAGATTGGCTGGCTGAATGGAAAAAAGGATTTGTTCCTTTTAAATTAGTTGGCCCAGTATGGGTTGTGCCCGCCTGGTTAGAAAAACCTGAAGGTGTTGAAAAACAAATTCTGATCGATCCCGGAATGGCTTTCGGAACTGGTACACACGCCACAACAAAAATGGCGTCTTATTTTATTCATAAATTATCGACAGAAAATCCAACGACAATAAAAAAATGGACTTTATTAGACGTCGGAACAGGAACAGCGATCTTAGCTGTGCTTGCTGAAATTTGCGGTTACGGAATGATTACCGGAATTGAAATCGATGCTGAAGCCCGCAGAAAAGCCCGTGAGAACTGTGAATTGAATAAAACAAATCAAGTGATGATTTTAGAACAGCAGCTGGATGAAATTCGTGAACAGTTTGATGTTGTCGTCGCTAACATTATTGACGGCGTACTGATTAAAATTAAAAAAGATTTGTTGAAATCAGTTAAACCTAATGGCTATCTTTTCTTAACAGGCATTTTGCAAGAGCGTGATAATTTATTTTTTGATAAATTTATTGATAGTTCCCCAGAAGTTAAAGTGATCAAACGCATTCAAAAAGATGAATGGGTTGGTTACTGGGTTCAAAAAATAATTTAGTATGCGAAATATTTAAAATGAGAAGATACTGGATTGAAAAAAAATCTATTTTTAATGACACTGTGATATTCAAAGATGATTTATATCATCATATCTTTGATGTGTGCCGGCAAGAAATGGGTCACCATTTTGAAGTCATCACTGAAGATTCAAAAGCCTATTTAGTTGAAGTCACAAATATTCAAAAAAAAAGTGCTGAAGCCCGAATTATTGAAACTCGTGAAATCGAGCCTTTAGAAAAACCCCACATTCATATTGCCTTATCAATTCCTAGATACCCTGTCATGGATTCAACTTTAGAACGCGCTGTTGAAATGGGCGTGACTTCTGTTTTACCTTTTGTTTCCAGTTACAGTTTTATTCGTAAAGAAAAAGAATTACCCGCTGGCAAAACAGAACGTTGGCAAAAAATTGTGATTTCAGCGACACAACAATCGGGGCGTGGTGAA
>JAYSQO010000142.1:0-6501 GCA_043721535.1 Bdellovibrio sp.
TCGTCAAACTTCAGGATTTAAAGTCCGTCCTAAACCTGTACAGTTGGTAAGAAGCTAAAGGTCTAGATGCTTAACTTAAAAGATCACAGATCAGTTTTAGTAGTTTTAAGATTTGATAAATCAAATTTAAAAAAATTAAAGCTGTCTTCACGAGATGACGATAAAGATCGTAATTGCTGTTACGTTTTTTATCCGACATTCGGAACCTCCTTCATTAAAGAGGTCTGAAGTCTCAATAAAGCCAAGCTGGGTATGCCCATCTTGGCTTTATGCATTTTTAGTGCTTGTTTTTCTATCTCAAACAGTTGAAATTACGAGAGCAGTCTGTCAGTCATATGTATACTCTTGCGAATAAATCTATTTCTTATTCACAAATTCAGCCACGGCTTTTTCGTGATCAGATGTTCTTTGTGAAATTCCTTGAAAAGCGGCAGCTAAATCTAGATTAGCTTGCAAAGAGTCAAAGTACGCCACTTTCATTAATTTTTTTGCCATTTGTATTGATGCCGCTGGCAACTGGCTGATTTTATCTGCTAATTTTTCTGTTTCAGTGATCAACTGATCGTGTGGAACTAAATAATTCATTAAACCAAAATCAAAAGCTTTTTGGCCCTCTATAATGTCTGCAGTTAACGTCATTTGCATGGCTTTAGCAAAACCCACAACACGGGTTAAGAAAAAACTACCGCCGTCACCAGAGATTAATCCGATTTTAGCGAATGTTTCCCCAAATTTAGATTTTTCAGAACCAATACGTAAATCACACATCATCGCTAAATCACAACCTGCACCGATGGCTGCACCATTCACCATGGCAATAATTGGTTTAGATAAGTCTTCCAAACATTTAGGAATTTTTTGAATCCCTTGCATGTACTTCATTCTAAGTTCATTAGAATCACCAGCGAACATACCTGATTTTTCATGCATACTTTGCACATCACCACCAGATGAGAACGCAGTATTTGCACCCGTAATAACAATCACTTTAATTTGTGTATTTGATTCTGCAGCAAATAACGTTTCAGTGAATGATAAAATCATTTCTGGGCTAATAGCATTTAATTTCTCTGGATTATTTAGTGTAATCCAGAGTTGATGATTTTTTTTAACTTCAGTGGTGATATGTTTCATTAATTTTTTAATTAATTTGTCTGATGTAAATTTTCTTGTTTACCCGTTGAACCAAAACCACCAACACCACGTACGGTGTCTGATAATTCTTCGACAAGTTCAAAGCTAACTTGCAGAACTGGACAAACTACGAATTGAGCACAACGATCTTGATCGTTAATCGTTACTGCTGTTTCGCTAAGGTTGACAACGATCACTTTCACTTCGCCACGGTAATCAGCGTCGATAGTTCCAGGAGTATTTAATAATGTTAAACCTTGCTTCGCCGCCCAACCACTACGTGGGCGAGCTTGAATTTCATAGCCCATGGGGATTTCAAAACTAAGCCCTGTTGGAATCATTGTTCTTTCCATAGGTTTTAGTGTGATTGGATTTTCTAATTGAGCACGTACATCAAAGCCACTTGCACCAGCTGTTTGATAAGCTGGTAATTCACCTTTAAAATGAGGCCATTTTTTAATCTTAATATTCATTTAAGTTCTCCTTTTTGAGAAATTATAATTTGATAACCATGTTTTATTTTCTGAAGCCTTTGGCCCCATTAAAATCACTGACATTTTATCTAAATCAAAAAAGTTTTTAATATAATCATTCACCGATTTTTGATCAATTGCTTCAATTTCACGAATCACGCGGTCGACTGGGCGATATTCTTGAAAGATCATTTCATTAACACCTAATGATGACATTCTATTTTCACTGTCTTCAGAACCCATCAGCAACTGCCCGCGCACTTGCGTTTTAAATAAATCTAAATCAGATTTTTTTATACCGTCTTTTTTTATTGCCAATAATTCATCATGAATAATTTGAACAACTTTTTTAACTTTTTTGGGATCAGTCGCTGCATATATAGTGATATTGCCTGAATCTGTTTGTGTATTTAGACTTGAATAAATTGAATAAGCTAAACCCTGTTTTTCACGAACTGCTTGATATAATTTTGAGGTCATACCGCCACCGATCAGTGAATTCACGATGAAAGCTTCAAATCGGCGTTTGTCATGAAAACTGGCTGCTGGCAACGCCAGCAAGATATGAGTCTGTTCTGAGTCATCATCATAAAATTTTATGGATTTTTTCCAGATCGGTGCACGACGTGTGCTGGGTAAATTAAATTTCTTACGAGTTCTAAATAATTTTTGCGCTTCAATAACTAAAGCATCGTGATCAACTGGTCCTGCAGCGCTAACAATTAGGTTTTCACCTTGATAAAAAGTTTTATAGAAATCAAAAACCTTTTTTTGTGTCATTTTAGAAATCGTATCGCTTTTTCCTAAGATCTGACGACCCATCGGATGATTTGCGTAAGAGTATTCGTAAAGATAATCATAAATAATATCTTCAGGTGAATCATCACTCATGGCGATTTCTTGAAGAACAACCTTTTTTTCTAGTTCAAAATCTTTTTTAGAAATTTTCATGTTGCAGACTAAATCTGACAAAACTTCTAATCCAGTTTTCCAGTCTTCTTTAAGAACGATTGAATGATAATTAGTGTATTCACGTGTGGTGTAAGCGTTAAGCTCACCACCCAAAGATTCTAATGATTTTGCGATTTGATAGGCATTACGTTTTTTAGTGCCCTTAAAAACAAGATGTTCAACAAAATGTGATAGGCCGATTTCATCTGGCTTTTCATCACGAGTTCCGGTCAAAACCCAAACCCCTAATGAGACGGATTTCGAGTGGGGATGAAATTCACTGACCACTCGAACACCATTAGATAAAACTGACTTTTTAAATTGTGACACTATTAGACCTAATTACTGAAGTAAAGCTTTGCGGGATAATTTAATTCTTCCCGAACGATCAACTTCTAAGACTTTCACATCAATCATATCGCCCTCTTGAACGACATCAGTCACTTGACGAACGCGTTCGTTCGCTAATTCTGAAATATGTAATAAGCCCTGTGTATTTGGCAAAATTTCAACGAAAGCACCGAATTCCGCAACTTTCATGACTTTGCCTTTGTACGTTTTTCCAACTTCAGCTTCAGCACAAATTGATTCAATAATCGCAATCGCTTTTTTAGTCGCAGCTGGATCAGATGAGGCAATATTAATTGTTCCATCATCTTGAATTTCAATTTTAACACCTGTTTGTTCAGTAATGCTTCGGATGACTTTACCACCAGAACCAATGACTTCACGAATTTTATCAACTTTAATTTTGATTGTTTCAATACGCGGAGCAAATTCTGACATTTGACCACGAGGCGCTTTCATGACTTTTTCCATTTCAGCTAAAATATGTAAACGGCCATCACGGGCTTGGTTTAAGGCTGTTTCCATAACTTGGAAACTGACTGAATCGATTTTAATATCCATTTGTAAAGCTGTGATTCCATCTGCAGAACCAGCGACTTTAAAATCCATATCTCCTAAATGATCTTCATCACCTAAGATATCTGTTAATACAGCTACACGGTCATTTTCTTTAATTAAACCCATCGCAATACCTGCAACGTTTGATTTAATTTTAATACCGGCATCAAGTAGCGCCAATGTTGCGGCACAAACAGAACCCATCGAACTAGAACCATTACTTTCTAGAACTTCTGATACGATACGAATCGTGTACGGAAACTGAGTATGATCAGGAATTACAGCTTTAACTGCGCGTTCTGCTAAGTTACCGTGACCGATTTCACGACGGCCTTGACCTGTAAAACGACCCACTTCGCCCACTGAATATGGGGGGAAGTTATAATGTAATAAAAATTTTCTTTTAATAGTACCGTTTAATGTTTCAACAAATTGTTCATCATCAGCAGTCCCTAAAGTCGCTGTGCCTAAACACTGTGTTTCACCACGAGTAAATAATCCCGAACCATGGGCACGAGGTAAAATTCCAACTTCACAAGAAATAGGACGAACTGTTTTTAAATCACGGCCATCAATACGAGAGCCTTTATCTAAAATCATTGCTCGTGCTACTTTGTATTTAATTTCTTCAGTGATTGTTCCGATTTCTTTTTTACGTTGATTTTTTAATTTATCATCAGTGATAGGCTCAACTAATTGTTTTAAGGCTGCAGTGATCGCTTGATCAACAGCTGCGTAACGATCTTGCTTAACTTTCATTGATAAAGCTTTTTCAATTAACGGTTTTAAAATATTATCAGCTTGAGTTTTGAAATCAGCATCAATAATTGCAGGAGTAAAAACACGTTTTGCTTTTGATCCTGTTTTTTCACGAAGTTCATCTTGCATTTGTAAAAGTGGCATTAATGATTGGTGACCGAATTTCAGCGCCGCTAATGCATCTGATTCAGAAATAAATTTAGTTTCACCTTCAACCATTAATAAACCATTTTTAGTTCCAGATACGATCATATCCATATCTGATTTAGCTAATTGCTCTGGTGTCGGGTTCGCAATAAATTGACCGTCTACACGACCAACTTGGCACGTCGCCACTGGTCCTGCAAATGGAATGTCAGAAATATGTAATGCCGCCGAAGCGCCTAATGAACTTAATACGTCCATTGAAAAACTACCGTCAGCACTTAATACTGTGGCCACAACTTGAGTGTCATTTAAATAACCTTCAGGAAATAACGGACGGATCGGACGATCGATCATACGTGCACTCAAAACTGAATCGTTTGAAGGTTTTGCTTCACGTTTAAAATATCCACCGGGAATTTTTCCTGTGGCGTAAAATTTTTCAAGAAATTCAACTGTTAAGGGGAAAAATCCCTGATCTGGTTTTGCTGTTTTGTTTGATACAACTGTCACTAAAACCATGTTGTTGCCAGATGTAACTAAAACTGTGCCATCTGTTTGTTTGGCTAATCGGCCTGTTTCTATTGTGATCTGCTTCCCTGCGATTGAGGTCGTAACTGTATTGACCATTTTCATTATCTCCTGTTTTATTCTTTTTTATATTTTTTCTTTATGTTTGCTTAAGGCTTAAAAAGAAAAGGCCCTTGTCGGGCCTTTTTTAAATCTTCTTTTTGCGATTATTTACGGATGTCTAATGCTTTGATTAAAGATTCATAGCGTCCAGTATTTTTAGATTTTAAATAATCTAATAATTTACGACGTTGATTTACACATTGTAATAAACCACGGCGACCGTGATTGTCTTTTTTATGAATTGAAAAGTGACCAGTCATATCGTTAATACGAGCTGTTAATAAAGCCACTTGAACTTCAGGAGAACCCGTATCAAGTTCAACTGTTTTGAATTTTTTTAAGATGTCTGATTTTTGTTGTTTTGTAACTGCCATTAAATACCCCTTTAAGGTTAATATTGTTTTATCCGATGGCCTCGTCATGGCTGACATAAGCTTCAGAATTGTGTTCATAATTATTAGCAACATATGCTTCTAAGTGCAAGAAGCTATTAGCTTTTCGTCTCAGTTTTTTGTCTTAGTTTTTAAAGCTTTGCTACTCGTAGCGGAAGACTCTTTTAAGGCAAAATCCACGTTCTGGCTCTATACCGACTAATGCCATTAATAGCCCAGTGTCTGCTGATATCACCTGAATATACTGGTCGAAATCAGGTTTAAATAAGACGATAAGACGTGATCTTAAACCGTGGCTAATCTGCCCGTTAGACATTAAAACTTGATCCTGGCCAGAAATTTTGATGGTTTTAACACTACCTAATGCCTGATTAATTGGCACCAAGGCGCTGATTAGAAGCTCTGTTTGCTGTTCAGGATCTGGCATTTGCATAACTGATTCTAAATCAATGGAATCATCAAGACTGAAATCATGAGACGACAATCGTGATAACGCCGTCATCGTAGCCCCAACTTGAAGGTTTTCACCTAAAAGTTTCACCCAAGATCTGATGAAGCTACCTTTAGAGCAGGCCAAATTAAAACTGTATTTATTTTCTAAGGCTGGGCTGACGTCTTTTAAAAATTCTACATCCCAGAACTTCATTTTTTTAAATGGAATTTCGACATGTTCATTGTTTCTGGCGTATTCATAAAGTTTTTGGCCATCAATTTTTTTTGCAGAATATAGCGGAATCGGCAAGTCATATTCGCTAGCCAATGCTAATCCTGCCGCTACGGCTTGATCAAATTTTACATTTACCGGTGTCGTTTTTTGAACTTGGCCTGTGATATCCAAAGTGTCAGTTTCGATTCCTAATTGTAATTCAACACGGTAAGATTTATCGCCTTCAGTGATGTATGAACTTAATTTTGTGGCTTCGCCAATCAGTAAAACCATAAGACCACTGGCTAGCGGATCTAACGTGCCTGAATGTCCAACTTCTTTTGTTCCCAAAATTCGTCTGACACGACTTATGACATCATGAGAAGTCAATCCTGTGGGTTTGTTCACCAACAGCAGACCATGTAGATTTTTTCGCTCTTTAGTCTTCATCTTCAATGTCTGA
>JAYSQO010000143.1:0-6365 GCA_043721535.1 Bdellovibrio sp.
GGCATCCTAAAAAAAATAAAAAAGAAAGAACAAATAAGCTGATCTTCATAATTATTTAATAAACTCGGTCGAAATAAAAGTTCCATCAAAATTAACATAAACATTAAGTGTTAATGTGCTTTCAGAAGATTTCATTTGGATAAGTGCTACGGGCTTGCCAGCAAGCTGACCTTTTGTTAGTGCAATAGTGGTTAAAGCTGTATAAAAAGGTTTTACATTAGCGTCAGTTTCGCCGTTTTCTAAAACGTAATGTAGACCGTTCTCTATAAGAGTTACAGCATCTACCCCAGTCCAACCATCATCGGGTCCTGCATTACCACCAGGAAGTACATTAAATGATAACGGCTTACCGTTCACATCATAAACAACATCCATTTGCAAAGCTTCACCAGAAGCTGGCTGTGTTTGTGAAACACGAACTTTAAAGTAAGCAGGGGCTTGATTTTCAACAATTGATAATTCCATTTTTGCAGTTTTTGATAGAAATGATGCATCAATTTTATTTAAACTGACTAAACGATCGATTCTGTGCGCTGTAAGTTCAATAGCTTTTGCTTTTGCAATGCCTGTTGCGGCCTGTTGCGCTGTTGATATTTGTGCAGCTGCTAAAATCCCGATCACTAATCCTAATATTTTTGATTTCATTTTTTTCTCCGTTGTTAATTGTTTTTTCAATTACATTACTTACAGTTATTTGATTTAAAAGCTTCAGGGTCCAAAGCCATTTGTGCATAAGTTATGCCAACACTTCTCATATCTTGGTCTGTCACTTTTGCACTTGTGAAAATATCTGAAACAATATCATGCAACATGTGATTGTTATCAAAAGATGCTGAAACTTTTAAAAATCTTTTATAAAAAATAGGGGCTACATTTTTTGTTTCTGGCATCATATCAAAGTACGCCGAATCTGGTAGATCACTAATCAGTTCCCAGAATTCATTTGTGACTTGTTCTATGGCGACATCTCTTTCTAAAATTGAAGGCTTCATTAAGGCTTCATACAGTTTAATTTGAAACCAATGGTAAGACCAAATCAGTAAATTAAAACTTGGAAATTTTCTTCTAAATTCTTTAGAAAAATAATGTCCATCCATAAATAGCATTGTTTTGCAAACATCAGTGATCGCAATACGTTTATTCGCATTGTACTGAACAAAAATTTCTTGAATACGCGAATCCATGGCCTGTCCGCGATCAGTTGATGTTGCTAAAACATCAAGGACGTACTGATGAAGTAAGTGTGACCAGTCAAAGACATCAACCATCATTGGGAATGTAAAAACATACTTAGGGGCGATTTCATCTTCATCAACTTTGACTGTGGGAGGATTTTTTAAAATTGCCATTACTTCTGATAAAATTTGCTTTTCAAATGCTTGCGGATCAGTGATTTTACCTCTGTTGTGGATCAATCTTTCGTAGACTAGTGCATGTCCGTAGTCGAATGCAAAAAGCAGATTTTGTGCTTTTGGATACATCTGACCAAATTTGTAAGCTTCAACTGGTTGCGGATACCAAGTAGGACCAGCACTCACCGTATTTGAAATTAACAAGAAATTAAAAACTATTAAAAAACTGAATATTAATTTCATTTGTTACCCCGATCAACAAGTACCATGTGAGTTTCGTTCCAGCGATAACGTATTTTTGCTTCTGTCGGAAGCATGATCGTAGGATCACTGATTTCATAATAAATATATGTATCCCAATTTTCTTCTTTACCACCAGTATCAGGCCAGCCTGGCTTAATTGGACCTTGGCAGCTAAAGTCATTGGCTACTAAATAAATTTTTAAAACGAAATTAGGAAGTAGTGGTGTTGGATCACCACCAGCGAATCGGTTATCTAGACCATCAACAAAAACACACGTCAGCGGAAGTTTTTCACCATTGATTTCAATATATGAACCAGCTTTGGTAAAAATTTGATCAAAAAAACTTGTGTAAAAATGTTCATCATTATTATAACTATAACGACCGATCATTGGCATTTCGTAGGCTGGTGTGTCCCAAGTTAAAAAATAATTGACTGTTGATTTCAGACCTGGAAATGGAATTTCAAATTCAACTTTGTTGCGGATTTTATATGTCAATTCACGGTAAAAATCAGGAACTGGAATTTCTTGTCCTGGCTGTGGTACATGGCCTGCTGTTGCAAACAACGGAAAAGCAAACAATAGAGATAAAATTATTTTTTTCATTATCCTTGTCCTTTTAATAGCATAAGTATTTCTTCCATTTTTTCTTGAATGACATCTTTATTTCGACTGGCGATAGCTGCTTTCACACAGTGCTTCATGTGACCTTCAATAATTGACACTTCCAAAGCTTTCAAAGCTGAACGAGCCGCTTTGATCTGGTGAACTATCTCAGGGCAGTACCTGCGGTCTTGAATCATGCGTTCGATTCCTTCGACCTGACCTTTAATACGACTTAAACGGCGCAGCTCGCCCGTGTGATCGTGCGCTGCATGGGCGTGCGATTTAGAACTGCCATTTTTTTCTTTGATGATTTCTTGCACTAGGGCCTCCGATGTTTTAACAACTATACCCCATAAGGGTATCTGTCAACTAATCTGCAAAGGCTTATAATTGCATCTGAGAAAACGAGCTTAAAGTGTATGCGTGCGTCAAATAAATGAGTTGAATACCCCCGTATGGTATAATACTCATATTGTAAATCCAACAGGAGTATTAATTATATGAAACGAATTTCAAATTATTTAAAAGTCTTAATAACAGTAGTAACAATTTTTTCAAGCAATGCAAGTTTTGCTCACGGTGATGATCGCGTTTCTATTGAAGCGGAAACTCAAGGTGCTTTAACCACTTCAGAAAAAGTTGAGTTTTCTTTTCAACTCTATGACGAAGATACAAAGAAATCTGTTGCTGATATAGACTTAAATGATTCGCATACTAAAAAATTACACTTAATAGTTTATGATGGATCGCTTACTGAGTTTAACCATGTTCATCCTACATTTGATGGCCAGACTTGGAAATCTGAATTAAATTTAACAACGAATGGATCTTATTATATTTGGGCGCAAGGTATTCTTTTAGATGGTACTGAGTTTTCAGCCTCTTATCGAGTTAACGTTGTTGGTGGCAAACCTGCCTTACCCACTGTCGCATTAGGGAATATAAGAAAAGCGAACATTGGGAACACTGTTGTTGAAATTTCAAAACAAAAAATCAAAGCAGGCAAAATGGCCATGCTTACATATACTGTAACCCGTAATGACGGAACACAACCTGATGTGACCCCTTACCTTGGCACCAACGCTCATATTATCGCTGTGTCTCCTGATGGCGATGACTTAATTCATGCTCATCCAGTTGATGGGAATAATGCAAATACAGGAATGATACATGTTACATTTCCAACTGCTGGTGATTTTCGCGTTTGGGTGCAGGTTATAGATGGTGACGTGCTAAAGACAGTTCCTTTGTCAGTCACCGTTGAAAAATAATTTATTTTTTGTCACAAATAGTGATTAGCAATCGTAGTAGTTAGAGAAGTAGGTATCTGGGTATGTTAGATCGTATTATTAAATTTTCTCTTTCTCACCGCCTATTGGTTGTCGCTTTTGCGGCGCTTATTGTGTCTTATGGTGGCTGGATTGCCACTCAATTACCGATTGATGTTTTTCCAGATTTAAATAGACCTACCGTTACCGTCATGACCGAAGCCACAGGCCTAGCTCCTGAAGAAGTTGAAACACTTGTCACATTTCCATTAGAAACAGCTTTGAATGGTCTTCCAGGCGTTGAAAGAGTACGCTCGAATTCAGGTGTTGGTTTAAGTATTGTCTACATCGAATTTGCCTGGGGAACTGATATCTTTAGAAATCGCCAACTCGTTCAAGAAAAGCTTTCTTTAGCACAAGAAAAACTACCTAAAAATATTACGCCAGTTATGGGACCGATTTCTTCTATTATGGGGGAAATTCAACTGATTGGCTTAACTTCAAAAGATCCTAATATGAAACCTATGGATCTTCAAACACTTGCGGATTGGATAATCAGACCGCGCTTATTAAGCATCCCTGGTATTGCGCAAGTTATTTCAATTGGTGGCGGTGTCAGACAATACCAAATTCTTTTATCAGCAGAAAAAATTCAAAAACTACAACTATCGATTGAAGATATTGAAACTAACCTTTCAAAAGTGAGTCTAAATTCAACTGGTGGATTTATTAATATTGAAAAAAATGAATCCTTAATCCGCGTCATCGGAGCGATCCGTAATAAAGAAGAAATTCTTGATTCGGTTGTTGGGTTTCACCTTGGTCGCCCAGTTGTAGTGCGTGACGTTGCTGAAGTTATTGAAGCCCCGCAAACTATGCGCGGCGAAGCCAGCATTAATGCAAAAAGCGGCGTTATTATCAGCGTTCAAAAACAACCCGGCGCAAGTACGATAGATTTAACTCTTGAAATTGAAAAAGCTTTAGAAGAATTAAAAACTTCATTACCAGCAACAGTTGAACTGAATGGGAACTTATTCAAACAAGCCCACTTCATTGAATCATCTATTGAAAATGTTAAAGAAGCACTTCTTGACGGCGTAATCTTAGTGTTGATTGTGTTATTTTTATTTTTAATGAATTTTAGAACAACCGTCATTACAATGACTGCGATCCCCCTCAGTTTTGTTTTGACGGCCATTGTTTTTTACATTTTTGGATTATCAGTTAATACGATGACCCTCGGTGGTTTAGCCATAGCCATCGGAGAACTGGTTGATGATGCAATCGTGGATGTTGAAAATGTATTTCGTAGACTTCGTGAAAATAAACAATCCGCATCGCCTAAAAATACTTTAAGAGTCATTTATGAAGCGTCCAGTGAAGTTAGAAATTCAATTGTTATTGCAACTGTTATTGTGTGTCTTGTTTTCGTTCCTTTATTTACGATGGGCGGCATCGAAGGAAAGCTATTTATACCATTAGGTATAGCTTACATAGTTTCACTTATAGCATCTATGATTATTTCCTTAACAGTCACACCCGCTTTGTGTTCGTATTTACTGAATAACAAAAGTCTGATGGACCATAAAGAAGGAAAACTTGTCACCACATTAAAAGCTTGGGATACAAAACTTTTAAAAAAAGCGCTTAAACGTCCACGGCTAGTGATCGGCGTAACAGCTGGTTTATTTATATCTTCATTAATTTTAGCAACTTTTATGGGCCGTGATTTTTTACCGAAGTTTAATGAGGGTACTGCAACAATTTCTATGATGGCGCAACCTGGTATTTCACTTGATGAGTCAAACAAACTAGGTTTTCAAGCTGAAGAACTTATTTTAAAAACACCCGAAGTTAAATCAGTTTCACGCAGGACCGGTCGTGCTGAACAAGATGAACATGCCGAAGGTGTACATTCCTCTGAAATCGATGTTGATTTTAATGAAACAGGTCGCACTCGTGAAATCGTTTTAGCTGAGATCAGAAAAAACCTATCTTCAATAGAAAACGTGTTTGTTAATATCGGACAGCCGATATCTCACCGCTTGGATCATTTATTATCCGGAGTTCGCGCCCAAATTGCCATAAAAGTTTTTGGTCCTGATCTGACAGTCCTACGTTCAAAGTCTGCTGAAATTTTTAAAGCCTTAGACGGAACAAAAGGATTAACTGATCTTCAAATAGAACAACAGGTGTTAATTCCGCAAGTAAAAATTCAACTTCTACGTGACGAGGCCCTGAAATACGGAATAGTTGTTGGTGAATTATCTGCTTTAATGGAAAAAGCTTTACAAGGTGAAGTTATCGGGCAAATTTTAGAAGGTCAAAAAAGTATAGATCTGATGATGCGATTTGATGAAAAATCTAGAACTGATCTTGAACTGATTAAATCAACTGCTATCAAAACCATGCCTGATGGCACAAAAATCACCGTTGAAAAAGTAGCTGATGTTTACGAATCAACTGGACCCAATATTATTAACCGTGAAAATGCACAAAGAAGAATTGTCGTTCTTGCTAATTCATCGGGGCGTGATCTAGATAGCTTAGTTAAAGAGATTCAATCAAAGATAAAACAAAATGTTGAGCTTCCAGAGTCTTACTTCATAACTTATGGTGGTCAGTTCGAAAGCCAACAAAAAGCTGCACGCTTAATGCTGGTCTTAGGATTAATTGCCTTAGCCGGGATATTTTTAGTTTTATACGCGCATTTTAAATCGACGTTTATTTCAATTCAAGTCATGCTAAATATACCAATGGCCTTCATCGGAGGAATTGTTGGGATTTACTTAACAAATAAAACGATTTCAATTGCAAGCCTTGTGGCCTTTGTTACTCTTTGCGGAATTGCTTCACGAAACGGTATCATGATGATTTCGCATTACTTACATCTT
>JAYSQO010000144.1:0-16683 GCA_043721535.1 Bdellovibrio sp.
TGTCTGGTTTAATAATTCTGGCTTGATAAGTTGTATATTTGGGCGCGGCAGCAGCCAATAACACTGCTGGAAAAATAAATGTTAAAGAAAAAATTAACAAGCGTTTAGTCACACGCTTTATCGCATGAAATAATAATTTCAAAATCACGTACCGCAATGCTAACCACATAATCACTTTATCGGAAATTTTGACTAAAACTTAACAATCGAAAATGTAAATATATTTCCACGAATTTCCCTGAAATAATAATAAGATAGCTCGTATAGTTCAAATAGCTCAGATGGCTCAAAATGAGAATCGAGTAACCAGACCCTATTTCGTTAGTACAACAGACTTCGGCGCCACAATCACTTGATGGGCTTCCACATCGTGCATAACGACAGCATTTGCGCCGATTTTAGCGTGATCACCAATGTGAATGGGGCCAAGAATTTTTGCTCCAGTGCCGATTAAGACGTGATTCCCCACTGTGGGATGACGTTTAATTTTATCAAACTTCACCCCGCCTAATGTCACCCCGTGAAAAATAATACAATCGTTACCGATGATCGCTGTTTCCCCGATCACACAACCCACACCGTGATCAATCACAAGACGTTCGCCGATTTGGGCACCAGGATGAATTTCAATACCAGTAATTGTTCTAGAAATGTCAGCAACAAATCGGGCTAGAAAAAATAATTTAGAGTTATATAGAAAGTGAGCTATGCAGTGAAAAAAAAGCGCACGCGGTCCCGGATAAAGAAAGAAAATTTCCAGCAGAGATTTCGCTGCGGGATCGTAATTTTTGTAGGCCTTTAAAAGTTGTATTAGCTTTTCCATTTTGTTTTTAAATCCTCAAGAAAAAAGTAACGATCGAAACCTTCGTGATATCTTGACCAAGATTTGCCGGCTTCACGTTCTAAATTAACAAAATTCATCATTGTATCAATTTTTGAATCCAGATCATCTATCATAGCAATCACAAGTGCTTCAGGGACCATTGGCAACTTCGGAGAACCATATTCGATTTTTCCGTGATGTGAAAGAATAATATGTTTTAAAATAATTTTTAAATCTTCAGGAAATCCTAAAACCTGCTGAGATTTCTTTTCTACTAATTCGCAAGCTAATAACATGTGACCTAACAGTTGGCCAGATTGTGTGTAGTAAATTTGCTGCTGTTGATTAATATCCAGCTCCCAAATTTTTCCCAGATCATGAAATATTGCACCAAAGATCAATAAGTCTTTATTTAAAAAAGTATAATGCTGACTGATTGAATTCATCAATCGGCAGATTGAAACAATGTGAACTAACAAACCTGATTTATAAGCGTGATGAATCGATTTGGCAGCTGGCGCTTTTAATAGACGGCTTTTGATGTCGTCATCTTGTAAAGTATCAAGCATTAATTGTTTGAGTGGTAAAATTTCAATCGACTGCACTTGTGAAATCAGTTCTGACCACAAGGCATGAGCATCAACTTCTTTTTCTTTCATTTTGTACTGATCTTTATCAATACTTGCGTCTGTCACTTTTTCTAATTTGTGAATCACAAGCTGCTTGCGCTGGTTGTAAACTTGAATAAGGCCCTTTACAGAAACCAAATCACCAATTTCAAATTGATCTTCAAGTTCTGTCACGTTATCCCAGATGCGGGCTTCGATTTGTCCTGATTGATCACCAATCAGTAATGTTAAAAACGTACGCCCTGTTTTACCAATACCTTTTGTTTTGTCTTTGACTAAGAAAACTCTCTGATTAACTGGATCTTTATCATTCAATAATTTAAGTGGCGTTGTATTCATATCATCCTATTTTATTGAAAAAATTTTGTGACAAAGTTTGTCTTCTTGTGTTGTATCCGTAATATCTAAATGCGATATCAATATATTTTTTTCTTTTTTCATGACGAAAATATACTGTCCAGCTGTGACATAAAGATGTCTTAAATCAGTCGTGTTCAATTTTAAAAAATTCTTTTTTTGAAAATCAAAAAAATGATTATACAGATCTGTCCATTGCCCGCAACCAAGGCCTACTTTGTTTTTATGTAAATCGACTTTAGGAGCATTACTAATATAAAACACATGTTCGATCGTTGTCTTTTCGTCAAATTGCTCCTTGGGAAAGCTTAAATAAAAACTGCCTTGTCTAAAAATGTATTTTGAATAATCTAACGTTCCACCACCGCTTGGAAAGTGGATATCAAAAGTTTCAGCATTCATCACTGAGCCTGTTTCATTATGTAATCTAACAATTAAGGGTGAAAATATATATTGCGAATCAGGATATTTTTTTTGAACAATCGAAAATAAATCCTGCGGAACTTTAAAATCTTTAGCTGTTTCGTTAATATAAACATTTTCTGGTGCTGTTTCTGTTTTTTTTGAACATGCATTGATCAATATGAATAATGCCAGTACGAGGCCTTTATTCATGATCAGCACCCTTAGCTTCTAAATAAATTTTCAGATCCGACACTGAGGATTCATTAGACTGCATATATAGAATTTCTTTATTTTTTACTTTTTCAGTGAGTAACGTCACCCAAGTTACCCAAAAAGACCCTTGATTTTTGAAATAACTGACTTGTGGGCTGAATTCTGGTTCAGGTTGACCTAACTTTAGTTTTGCATCGATCAAACTGAACTGAGCTGCAAGATTTAACTGGTCAGATACTATCAGTTTTTCAGACAATAAAACTTTTTCATAATTTTTTAATCCTGAATCAATCAACATCTGTGTATTAATTTTTTGTGCATTTTGTGCAAAGCTTGATTGTGTGTTTTTATATATTTTTTCAGCATGTACTGGCTCGTTATTTTCTAATCGCACATGGATTTCTATTTCACTTTTTTCATTAAAACTTAAGTAGCTTTGTAATTGATCAAACACAGACAATAGGTGTTGTCCGTCATAAAATGAACTTGCGACAGAATAAGATATAAAAAACTGATCTTTAAATTTAATAGGAAAATTGACAGTTTCTACATATAAAGCTTTAAACGAATCTTCAAGTTTTAGTTTTTTACTGACTAAAAGCCCAATTAACAATAGTTCTTTTTTGTAGTCATAGTTTTTTTTTGAATATTTTTTCACTTCATCTAAAATGTATGTTTCATTTTCACGACTGAGCTTGAGTTCATTAATAGCGTAGCCAAATAAATATCTCCCCTTAGGGTTAACTTTGTACAGTTGCAAAAATAAATCTGACGAGTTTTTATAAAGACCCTCATTAAATGATAGTATAGCATCATTTTCTTTAGCCATTTCATTAGCGGGATCAACGTCTCTGGCTTTGATAATTGATTCGCGAGCCTTTTTAAGATCTTTTAATAGCATTGCATTATTAAAATCAACAAGTTCAAGTTGAGCTTTTTGTTCAGTCGACAAACCCGCTTTTATTTTGATTCGTGAAACTTGTTCTTTCAGTTGAATCAAGCCCGCTTGATCTAACTTAGGCCATAACGGGATCACTTGCGGTAAAATTTGACTTTGTTGATTCGCGTTTACTCGACCGAATAGATCAATAAATTTATTTTCTAAACCAAAAAGATAGTATTTTCTTAGCTGGCCTAGTGTTGCCATTTCTTGTTGTTGTTTATCTTTTTGCTTTAGATGATATGAAAAATACCCTCCACCCGCTAGAGCAATAAAAAGACCGGCCAAAGCAATTTTAATATGATGTGATGATTGCTTTAACTCTACCTGTGTCATCGGATCAGATTTATGTGCATACTGCTGAGTCAAAATTGATTTAGCTACAGGATCTTTTGGTTTAATTGTTATCTCTTCTGAAAAATCGATATCTTGCACATCATTCACACTGACATCAGTAAATGCTTTTGGCGGAGTATTCGTTGTTGTAAACTCACTAATCTCTTGTGTCTTTGAAGCTGTACCAGTGAAAGAATGTCGTGTTTGCACAGTTCTCGTGTGATCATCGTTTTTGCTTAATTTAAGACGGATTTCTTCAACGATAGCTTGCAATTCAGGACATTCACGAATATATAGCCAACGATTTTTCATGTCTCTGACTTCGTCGATGATTGATATTTGCTTTTTCTTGAGTAGATCTTCGATTTGATCAAACGAATACGGACCTAAAATTTTGTTATCGCTTTTAATGACCCATTTTCTATCCATAGAATTTTGCATAAACCCTCATGTCTAGAATGGTGAACTAGTTAATAAGAGCTTCAAATCATCATTCGTTAAGAATAGACCAGCTCCGCCAAAAACTGACCTGGCATCTCTTTTATCTAAGATATCACTATAGCCCGCTGTGAAATAAAGCCCGAATCGTGTCTTATACGTTAAACTTGATCGTAGTTGCAGTTCTTCAAAGTCATAAGCCTCAACTGAGGCCATAAATCGACGGTTAAACGGAGAATAGTCAATCCCGATACCACCTGTGTTTTCAATCAAGCCGCCTTTAAATGTAAAATCATAAATATTTTTGGCAAATAATGCTGTGATTTTAGTTTGGCTTTTATATGTTTTTGTTTCATCAACTGAAGTCGAGGGGCCACCACCAACGCTTGTCACAGTATTTGTTTTCTGTACAACTCCTGCAGGATCTGTCACGATTCCTAAATAGTAATAACGATCTAGGCCAGGCTGAATCAAAATGCCCACTGATGATTTTGTATCACCAACTTCATTTAAATAATAACCGTTAAAATCTATACCCGTTGTGATTTTACCAGCTGAATCAACAAGTCCACTGATGCCTTCAATGGCTGCTGAAACATCTTCAGCTGTTTTTTCATCAGACACCAACTTACCAATCGTGCCTTCGCCTGAATTAATTTTATTAGTGATCTCTTCAATATTTTTTAGTGAGTTATCAACACGCGATAAAGATCGTTTCCATGTTTGTTTAAATCCGTCTTCGCCTTCTTCGTTTAAAGCTTCATCTAAGGTCGCTGTAATGCTATGAACCTGATCAACGATATCACCAATTTGTTCTTTGTTTTCATCAGTCATATCTGTAATATCATTTGTTAATTTTTCAATATTCTGAAAGATTCGACCTAAAATATGTTTGTTTGTTCCATCGCTGGTTACTGCTTCATTTAAATTTTTAGCCACATCTTTAAGTGCAGTTGTAATATCTGAGACTTGTGACATGACATCATCAATGGATCCGCCATTTTTAATATTTAGAATCTGACCACCGTCTTCAAGATCTGAATCACCAGCAGAGCCTAATTGAATTTCAATGTACTTATCACCCAAAATTCCATTAGCCCGCATTTCGACAATCGCCGATCGTGTAATTTTCACATCAGACTTCACAGAAATATCTATTCGCGCTTGGCCATCTACTAATTTAATATCTTGAATCGCGCCAATGGGAATCCCTGCAGAACGAATAGCTGAGCCTTTTGTTAAACCATTCGCATTGGGTAAATTAAACCATGCTTTTTTTGAACGACCTAAAAATCCGGGATCATCACTGACTTGTAATGACATCAATGCAATAATAGCCGCAATTGAAACGACGAGCGTACCCACTTTAAATTCGGCTGTGCTGAAAAAACTCATTGATGCTTCATCCCTTTAGTTACGAATTTCTTAACTAATTCAATATCAGAATTGAAAAAATCTTCTGCTGAACCCGCTAATAAAACTTTACCAGCATCTAGCATCACAATAAAGTCTGCGATTCGAAAAGCTGCACTAAGATCGTGTGAAACCATCACAGAAGTTGTCCCTTTGTGGGCTTTGTGTGTACCAACGATTAAGTTATCGACCATTTCAGTTAATATCGGGTCTAATCCCGTTGTTGGTTCGTCATAAATAAGGATCTCTGGATCTAAGGCTAGCGCTCTGGCTAAGCCTGTTCTTTTCTGCATACCACCTGAAATTTGACTGGGTAACTTTTGAAAATGTTTTTCTTCTAATCCCACAGTCTTTAATTTTTCAATGGCGATTTGAATCATCTGATCTTTTTTTAAATGTCTGCGATGTTCTTCTAGTGGAAATGTCACATTTTCTAAAACAGTCATATCATCAAATAAAGCAGATCCTTGAAACAAAACGCCATAGTTGCATCTAAATTTGGTTAAAGTCACTTCATCTAGCGAAGCCAAATCAGTTCCTAAAACTTCAACTTTTCCTGATGTCGGTTGAAATAATCCTAAAATATGTTTCAACATCACGCTTTTTCCAGTTCCAGAAAAACCAATGATAGCTGTCAAGCTACCTTTTGGAATTTTAAGATCTAAGCCTTTAAGAACGAAATCATTTCCGCCGTCGAAACTTTTTTTAAGATCTTGCAATACGATCGCGTACTTTGCTGTATCGTTTGAATAGCTCATTTTGAAATACCTACAAAGATGTAATACATACGAATCAAGTTCATTAAAAAATAATCGACAATAATAATGCTGACCATGCTCATGACAACACCTTTATTCGTAGCTTCACCAACACCTTTAGCGCCGCCTTTGGTGTAATAACCTTGATAGGTACAAATGACTGCGAACATAAAACCAAAAATGGCAGATTTAAATAAACCTTCGTTGATGTGATGCACATCAACAGTTTGTCTGATTTTTTCAAAAAAAATCGCATCATCAAGACCCACAATGTGCGTGCACAAAAACCATGACCCAACCATCGCCATAAAGTCAAATAACCCAGTCAGTAATGGCATACAAATCACGGCAGCTACAATTCGTGGAGCAATTAAATACTGTTTCGTATTCACACCCATCACATCTAAAGCATCAAGCTGTTCGTTAACCCGCATTGTTCCTAACCGCGCTGCCATTGCCCCACCAGCACGAGCTGCAACGATTAATCCAGTCAACACTGGTCCTAATTCACGAGTGATGCCTAAGGCCACAGTTGGCCCTACAAGATTCACAGCATTCACTAATTTAAAACCTAAATAAATTTGAAATGACAAAGCTAATCCAGTAAAAATACTTGTTAAAGTAATAATCCACACTGATTGGTTACCAATAAATTCCATGTGTTTAACAACTTCACCGTATCTGTAGGGCTGGGTGAATAATAATTTTAAACTTGAAATAGCAAAAACACTAAATTCACCAACACTCATGATCATGAATTTAAAACGATCAATCGTGCCAATAGCGATATCATCCATTGTTTTTGCAATACGTTCTATCACAGCATTAACCAACGGCAGCTCCTTTAAAGTGTCTTGGAACTCTTTCTCCAACAGATGTCAAAACTTCCCAAACTACTGTCTGAGATGATTCAGCTGTCTTTTTTGCGCTGTAAAAATTATTTTTTTGATCGTAACCAAAAAGAATAACCTCTTCTTCTTCATATTTATAAATTTCATGAGACTTCACTACATCTGTTACGTCTAGCATGATAAAATCCATGCAGACTTTACCAACGATTGGAACAGCATGGCCCGCGAACAAAGCATGCCCGTTATTAGAAACTAATCGATGAATGCCATCAGCATATCCTACCGACACAATAGCGATGCGTGAATCACGTGTGGCTTTCCAACTGGCACCGTAAGATACGATTTCACCTTTGAGAACGGTTCTGATATTGTTCACGACAGATTTAAATGTCATCACGGGTTTCAAATTTAGGCCTAAGCTTAAGTTATCAAAATGATCACCAGGTGTGTACCCGTACAACATCAACCCTGGTCTCAAACCCCACTCATGTTGATTTAAAAAATGTTGTTTATTACTTTGTACAGATTCAGCCGCACAACTTGCGATCCCGCCGGAATTTAATAGATGCATGTGAACTGATGGGTCATCAAAGATTTTATATACTTCTAGCATTTGACGGCCCTGTTCGGCAGAGTCACCATTGGGATTGACTGCGTCTTCTCCGTTAAATAAATGACTGAGCAATCCTTTAAGTCGAAATTTTTTTGTGTTTTTAAAATATTTTTTTAATTTATCTGATTCACTGACATCAAATCCTAATCGATTCATGCCTGTATTAAATTTAACATGAACGTTCATAGGCTCATCAGCGACTTGTTCTAAATGTTTAATATGATCCCATGTGCTAATCACTGGGATCAGTCTGGCATCATAAATTTTTTGTGCACCAATTTTATCAAATCCACAAAAAACTAAAATATCTGCTTGTACACCAGATTTTCGAAGAAGTAGGCCTTCTTCGATTAGGCATACACCTAAATGTCTGGCGCCAATTTTTACCAAGTGCTGAGCAATACGAATATCACCATGCCCATAAGCATTCGCTTTAACCATTGGACAAAGAAAACGATCAGAACTCGCGATCGATTGAATCAAACTAAAGTTATGGCTAAGATGCTCTAAATTCACTTCCGCATAAGTGCGTCTGAACATTTCCATTACGACACCGTAAATTCAGGCTTGTGATTTGGGTTTGGTTTGTAAATACAGATTTTGTCTCCACCCTTAGTAGAAATAAATTGTAAAGATTTTTGCGCACTCTCATTTAAATCTTCAACTGCGTGCGATAATGATGGGTATTCGCTGATGCCTTGGCTAACAGTGATAGCGATTCCATTTTTAGAATAACTTTCTTTATTAAGTTCACTGCGCAAACGTTCAGCCCGGATTGCGGCGCCTTTACGATTACAATCAATAAGAACCACAGTGAATTCATTTTCACTGGTGCGGCACAAGTAATCTGGAATTCGCGATGTCAGTTTGATCACATTCGAAACTTTTTTCAATATTTCATCGGCAAAACTTCGACCATGACTAATTTCAAGTTCAGAAAATTTATCGATTCCAATTTTAATAATTGATAACGGTAGATAATCGCGACGTGCTCGTTCAATTTCACGCTCTAATAATCTTTGATAAAAAACTTTATTATAAAAGCCTGTCAAACTATCTTCGATATCTAAATGTCTTGGCTGTGATTCGTAAGCTAATAGTGAGTACACTAGCGACATCAAAGAAAAATCTTCAGCCACATCAGCACTAATGTCTTGAGTCGAAATCAATACCCCTTCAAGTTCATTTTTAATAATAAGTGGCAAAAATTTAATATTATGGCTTTCGAATTTATTTTTTAAATAATTCATCATTGAATCAGGTGTTTCGCCTAAAAGTATTTGCTGAATAAAATTGTTTTCTCTTTGCGGAACTTTAAAAGAAAGACCTTCTATCCATGATTCAGGAACCTGTGAAAAAGAGACTGCGATAAAAGTTTTAATCGAAGATGCGTATTTCAGAAAAATCCATGATTGGGTTGGCGTCTGACTGTAAAATAAATCCAGTAAGTTTTCTTTAGATTCAGCTGTCTTATATTGACTGATTCTAAGCTGATAGGGTCTAACAGTTGTCGATTGTCTTTCGCTATTTAAAATTGAACCAAGATCGCTTGATCTCATTTGTTCAGATTTATAATTTTCATACAATTGTTCGTTTTGATAAATTCGATACAGCACTTCACAAGTATTATCGATCGCATAGGCCACTTGATTCTCAACAGCACTGACTTCAGCACTTGAGTCAATAATTTGCATAACGCCGTATTGTCTATAGTTTTTGAGAGCTTTTAAATTCCCAGCCGGAGCTAAAACAATAAATTTAATTTCATGAGACACCGATAAGCATTTTTCAATATATTCATGCAAAGGCAAAACCAACGATGGCACATCTAAAATAATCACATGCGGTATGTTATGAGCTAAGTCATTCAGCAGCAAGTCCGCATCAGCATATAGCTGACATTCATATTTTTTGTCATTCAAAGCTAATTTCAAAGTTGTGCCAAGATCAATATTTTGACTGAAGACAACTAAGCTGAATTCGTTTGAAAAATCTTGTATATTCATGATTCTTTTATTTTTGCCTGCGGTTTGCGTATTTGTGTTTCAAAACTGTCTAATTGATTATTTGAGTGGACTGATACACTGATCAAAGGATCTTCAACAATATTTATGCGCTGATCAATTTTAAACTGTGTCGGTTGCATTTCATTTTTTACAACGTCTTCATCTAAGCTTAATAATTTATCTAAATCTAAATCGGTATTGAGTTCTTTATGAGCCGTTGTCAAAGTCACTTCCTCGTTTACGCTATCATTCACATTATAAGCATGGTTTGTTTTTGTAATGTCCGCAATTTGCCCCAATGGCCTTGTAAATATAAATTGCAAAATTGAATCCCCGTTCGCATTTTCACTCTCTTGAATATGACATGACATTTTTTGAAATAAATTTTTCAAATTTTCTGTCATCCACTTTTTCTTATAGGCTGATTGAATTTCTAATGTTGTAAAATGATCAGCATCATAGGATCTTACATTCAACACTAAATGGCTTAACTGATGATTGGTATTTGCCATGTCACTTAAGAAATAATCAAAAAAGTAAACTAAAAATGTTAGATCAACTTGAACAGGTTCTGCCGAGCTAAAATTTTTATAAATTGTGATCTGAGCATTTTTAAGCAAGCGATCCACATTAAACAACGATTGCTGAAAACTGGCATGAACAACATTTGAATTCACAATCGATAATTCTTCAGGCCACGCAATATCTGGAATGTTTTGTGCCGCAGGTTGCGGAGGCGGAGTTTTCGGAAAGTTCGGACTAGTCCGTTCATCAATTTTTTTAGAAGAAAATGATAAATGATCATTCAAGTGTTCGTTCACCGTTTTTTGAAATAATTGATCTCGATGATTTTTTTCGGCCAATTGCACTGCTCTATCAAGCGGCTTTGCGATAAAAACTAGAACACCAGAAATTAAAAAAGTTAAACCTAAAATCAATCCTACAACTGAATAAGGAATATGCACCATGGCGCTTGATTTAATTGGCGAATAGCTGAATAAAAATAAATTTGTCCCGCGAATATCTTGTCGTTCCGTAAAAAATTTATCTTTTGAAGCTTTGGCTTCATCTGAAGCATGCGATACATAATTAAACTGACTATGCGCCACGACCAGCTGATCATTTGTTAACAAAGTCTGAGTCATCAGCTGACTACGTTGAAGTTCAAAAAATTTTTGCAGAAAACTGACGTCACCAACTATCATAACTCCAGTTCTTTGTAGGTTTGATCTTAAATCTTTATCAAAGAAAATAAAGGCTGCATGCTTGTCGCCAAAGGCATCTTGAAAAACTTTTACTTTAGTTAACTCATCACCACGAATTGGTTTTTTAAAATATCTTTGTACAGATGCCGAAGTCCACGATTCAGCCTTAGACCCAGCCAAAGTAAAAACTTGATCGATTGTGATTTCACCTGACTGGCTTTCTTTAACTAAGCCTAAAAAATAAAACGGTTTTAACTGAACCCAATTGATTTGTTTTTCATCGACTTTTAAAAAATAAGTACTGATCGTATTTCGCATCTGTGAAATTTGGGCAGAAACAGTTGTTCTTAAACCAGTGAGTTGTGTTTGCTGAAAACTTTGTTTCTGAGTTTTCTTTTCTCTGCGGTAAATATCATTCAATTGCCAAAGGACAAGTCCGACAATGATAAATACAAAAGCTATGCTGAAATAGACGTGTTTAGGCTTCATTATTCTTCGTGCATCCTTGCTGGAAGATTCATACCTCTATTGTAGTTTTGTTTTCTGTCAGTAATCAATCAGTAATCAACTCTGTGAATGGTTTTTTTAGTTAAATTTGTTTTTTTTGGACAAATTCATTTTTACGAGCTAAAAAGTCTCATGGGTCAAAATCTTCAGCCAAATCATTACAGTGAAATTGCGATTATTGGATCTGGCGTAGCGGCCTTAAGCATGGCTTTAAAAATAGCAGATCACAAAAAAACGTTTATTATTACAAAAGATAAAGGGCCCTCAACAAACAGTGCAATGGCTCAGGGTGGAATCGCATCCGTGTCAGAAATCAGTGATTCTTTTGAAAGTCACATTAAGGACACTTTGATTGCGGGCGCAGGCTTATGTGACATTAACGCTGTGCAAAACATCATTCATCAAGCTCCTGAAAGAATTCAAGATTTAGTTAATTGGGGAGTTGATTTTAGTGCTGAATTGACCCGCGAAGGTGGTCATTCAGAGCGTCGAATTTTTCACTTCGAAGATCAAACCGGTGCCGAAATTCATAAAAAACTTTGGAAAAAAGTTCTAAACCATCCCAATATTCAAATCTTTGAAGATCATTTTGCAGTAGATCTAATCGTTAATAAACAAGTTGATCCACAAATTATAGGGCCGACACAAGTTATTGGCAGTTATGTTTTAGATAAAAAAACCGGTGAAGTTAAAGTTTTTACAGCAGACACGACATTACTAGCCACTGGCGGAGCCGGAAAAGTTTATCTTTACACATCGAATTGGGGCGGCGCCACTGGCGATGGCTTAGCCATGGCATATCGTTGCGGAGCCAGAATCGCGAATTTAGAATTTATGCAATTTCACCCGACTTGTTTATACCATAAAGATTCACGTAATTTTTTAATTAGCGAAGCTGTGCGCGGAGAAGGTGGCGAATTGATCAATGCTAAAGGTGAAGCTTTTATGAAAAAGATTCATCCATTAGGATCTTTAGCCCCACGTGATATTGTAGCTCGTGGAATTGATGCTGAAATGAAAAAATCTGGCGAGCCTTGTGTCTTTTTAGATATCACACACAAGAAATCAGATTTTATTCGTTCACACTTCCCGACTATTTACACGCGTTGTTTAGATTACGGCATCGACATGACTGAAAAACCAATTCCTGTCGTGCCTGCGGCCCATTATTTATGTGGTGGAATACTGACAACACCAACTGGAAAAACAGATATCCAAGGCTTATATGCCATTGGTGAAATTGCCTGCACTGGCTTGCATGGTGCGAATCGATTAGCTTCAAATTCTTTACTAGAATGTTTAGCGATGTCACAGAATGCCACTATTGAAATTTTAGAAAATTGGTCAAAATTTAATAATAATTCAAATAATAATTTAAAACCAAAACCGTGGACAAAACCTGATGAAACCAATCAAGATGAAATGGTTGTGATCAATCACATGTGGGATGAGATTCGAAGGTTGATGTGGAATTATGTGGGTATTGTCAGATCAACAAAACGCCTTGAAAGAGCCCAACATCGCTTAAATAATATTTTACAAGAAGTGAAAGAGTATTATTCGAATATGAAAATTCATAGTGATATCATTGAACTAAGAAATATTGCGCTTGTCGCTCATTTAACAGTTGAATGCGCACTAAAAAGGAAAGAGTCCAGAGGCATTCATTATTCATTAGATTACCCTCCTATCGAATCATCATTACCCTTACGTCCAGCTGATTTTGACCTGAAATCTTATAGCAAAGCCGAAGATACTGTTTTGTTGCGTGGCTTGAATTAGTTCGTTAATCTTTTGGTTATGCACAAAAGATCTGATTCTTTTTTTAAAGGCCACGACAATATCCAGCTTTATATTCAGAAATGGGAAGCCCCTAACCCAAAAGCTTTATTGCTCATTACACATGGCCAAGGTGAACATTCAGAGTGTTACCACAGACTAATCAGTGCATTTCCTGATTATAGTTTTATCGCTTGGGATATTCGAGGACACGGCAGGTCAGAAGGCCTTAGAGGCTACGCTAAAGATTTCGACGATTACATTTTAGATTTTCATATTTTTTTAAATCATTGTTTAAACTTGCACACTGATTCTAAAATTCCACTTATGTTAGTCGCCCATTCTATGGGGGCATTGATTCAAACCTGTGCGCTGAAAGAAAAACAATACCCTTTGATTAAAGCGCAAATTTTAAGTTCTCCATTATTTGGTGTTTCTATTGCTGTTCCAGAATGGAAAGATGCAGCATCAAATTTAGTGAATCAATTTTTGCCGAAAATTACATTAGGTAATGAAATTAAAAATGAACAGTTAACACGTGATCATGATGTCATTAAAGAATATGAAAAAGACACCTACAGACACAATAAAATATCCGCCAGTGTGTATTTAGGATTTAAAAGAGAATTTCAAAAAGTTAATTCTTACGCTGCTGAAATCAATATCCCGACACTGCTACATATTTCAGACAATGACCCGATCGTTTCAAGTTCAGCAGCACTGACTTTTTTTGATCAATTGAAATCAGATAAAAAAGAACTTAAAATTTTTGAAAATGGTCGACATGAACTTTACAATGACACCTGTAGAAGTGATGTCTTTAAAGTTGTTCACGCTTTTTGCGAAAGGTTTATATGAAACAGTTAATCTTAGTCCTTTGTTGTTTATTTGTTGCAGCTTGCGCCACGAGACTGCCGTTGATTGCAGGAGTCAAAGATATTTCATCTGGAGAATATTCATCATTCGTTGAAACTAAAACGCAAAAATCTGAAGTTTATGACGGCTTATACAACAAACTCACTGTACAGCTAACACATGTTGATGCTGAAATGACTGAAAATATTTTAGCTTATTCGGCAAAACTATCACAATGGTCGGAAGCCGTTTATCAAGATGAAAAATCGAAAATGATTTCTAGCCATTCAACACAGACTGAATTTTTCCTGAGCTTTTTTGTTCCAGAAAAAAAACACGATAACTTAAATATTAAAAAAACAACATGGAAAGTTTATTTAGATGTAAATGGTCAGCGCTATGAAGGCACAGTTGTTAGAAGTAAATCTTTGTTTCTAGATCTTGAAGCTATTTATCCTCATCACAATCGCTGGTCAACAGCTTACACTTTAACGTTTCCAGTTTCGACAGCTTCTACAGAGGGCAAAAACTTAACGGTCACAATCACCGGGCCTGTTGCAAGCACTCAAGTAAAATTTTAATGAAATCTTGACGTAAAGTATCATACTAGATCACTGATTTAATGTCGTGTATTGTGACTTTGTTTTCATCTATCAGTAGAGTCCGCGGCTGGTCTAACCATGTACCTAAATTAATTGATCTAATATTTTTTTGTCCCTGACCTTTAAACGAAAAATCATCGAATACATGCATGTGACCAGTCACAATCAGATCAAAAGATTCAGAATTATAAACTTTCATAGCATAAGCCTGAACCATGGTTTTAATTTTTTCAGACTGAGTCACTGCATAGAACGCAGTTTTTTTACGACTTTTTGAACTTAAAAATTCTCCGACTGGCTTCCAAAAACAACTTGGCAGTACATGGGCAAAGAATTCTACCCATGGCTTTTGTAAAGTCTGCCGATACTTCAAGTAAGCTGTATCATCAGGGTTTATGTAATCACCGTGTTCACACCTGACTTTAAAATCATTAATTTGAAAAAACTTAACTCCTTCGATGACTTCGATGTTCATTTTTTTTGTCCAAAAAACATCGATATGCAGATCGTGATTGCCTTCAAAGTAATAGATTTTTCCACCGGAATTAGACAATTTTTGAATCTCATCGACGATTTGACCGTAGTGCCTTACGAAAACATCACCGTTTGAAATCCAAAGATCAAATATATCGCCTAATAAATAAAGTGTATTTTCTTTTGGATTTTTGTTCAAAAAAAACAAAAAGCGCAACAGCAGATTGCCATTGCGCTCGTTAATATCTTTGATATGAAGATCAGATATAAACCAGTGTTTCACTTATGTTGATAAGTCGAAACCTTGTTTTTTACGTATAAAAGCTGGGACTTCTAATATGTCACGAGCCATTTTACGCGCTTCTTCGATTTGTTTATCTTCATCCATCATTGATAACTGTTCTGGATGAATCGCTTTTTCTTCAACAGCAGAACTTGCTGCCGTGTGAGTTTGCATTTCTCTGAAAGCCTTTGCCTTAGCTAGTAACAGGTCTCTTGCAGTTTGACTTGATGTTGCTGTTGGCGAAACCGCTGAAGATAAATCTTGATTTATCTCCGCTGCATTTTGCGTCATAGTATTTTCAATAACAGGTTCCATTTGCGCTAAAGTTTTAACTGACTCTTGCACTTGCTGAATCGTTGGTAAAATCTGAGCTTGCATAGGAACTGGCATTTGCGGTTGCATCATTGGATTTGGCATCATGGTACTCATCGGCTGTGGGAACTGTGTTTGCGCCATCATTTGTGCGTACATCGCTTGCTGCTGTTGAATTTGTTGCTGCTGCATTTGCTGTTGTGGAAGATCAAACATAATTGATGGGCCAGTTAAAAAATTTTGCATTGTCGTGTTGGCGGCTACATCTTTTTTTTCTTCACGAGCAAAACCCGTTGCAATAACTGTGACACACACTTCATCGATTAGATTTGGATCAATAACCGCACCAAAAATAACTTCGGCGTCTTCGCTAGCAGCTTCAGTGATTAGCATCGAAGCTTCATTAACTTCGTATAGTGATAAATCCGAACCTCCAGTGACATTAATAATGATACCAGTTGCTCCATCGATTTTAACATTTTCTAATAATGGTGATGAAATCGCCTGGGTAGCTGCCTCAACTGCGCGGTTTTCACCTTTAGCGCGACCAGTACCCATTAATGCTAAACCTTTGTTGGCCATAACAGTTCTGATATCGGCGAAATCGAGATTGATTAAACCTCTAATGTTAATTAAATCAGAAATTCCTTTAACAGCTTGTAATAAAACTTCGTCAGCTTTTTTAAAAGTTTCTAATAACGGAGTTTTATCGCCAGCGATTGATAATAGTTTTTGATTAGGAATAACAATTAGTGCATCCACGTTTTCTTTAAGTTCAGCTAAACCGCCTTCAGCGTGTTTAGATCTTTTTTTACCTTCAAAAACAAACGGTTTAGTAACCACACCGATTGTTAAAGCTCCTAATTCACGCGCGATTTTTGCAA
>JAYSQO010000145.1:0-16626 GCA_043721535.1 Bdellovibrio sp.
TAAGTATTGAAGTGGCCCCTTTTGCTGCGGCTTTAATCACTGGTCCATGGGACCGGCTCACCGGCGTTTTTGGTCCTATTTATGTACGACGCCTACATTCACAGGCACCTGATATCGTTAAGTTGTTTGTGCTATAGTGCGGGTTTGTCGATGGCGTGGTTATAGTGGGGGCAGAAGGAGTAACAGTATCGCGGTTCCAAATCTGTGTGGCGTTAGCTGAATCGATTAACGAGAGGTTTGTTTGTTTTACGCTTAAGGTATAGGTTGCGTCTGAAGATTTGGTGAAAGTGTAGCTATAGCTACCTCCGCCTGTGCAGGTTTGGGTTAAGCTTCCAACAGGAGCGGTAATTTGGCCTGCAGTCACATTGCCACCTAAAGTGATTGTGAATCCTGCTGTACAGGTACCCGAAATAGTTAAGGCGCTGCCGTTAGAATAGTAGGGTGAAGCGGACGGAACCGAGATTGTGGGTGTCGGCGGAACTGAAGAGTTGCGCGTCCATTGAAAAGTCAGAGCGCTTGAGGAGTTAGTGGCTGCATCAGTTTGTATAAATGAAAAATTGTAGGTGCCGTCCGAGGATTTGGTAATAGAGTGGCTAAACGTTCCACCAATTGAACAAGTTGTAGAAGAAGCACTGTCCCCAGTCATGGCGACAGTGGCGCCAGATTCACATGTGCCAGTGACTAAAAAGGTGGTGTCGCCTGAAACAAATGGACTCGAAGCCGGTGAGATAAGCGTTGGGGTGGTCGGTGCTGTGGTGTCGCGAGTCCAAGTGACTGAGTTCGAACTTGAAGTTCCATTCATGTTCGTTTGAGAAACAGAAAATGGATAATTTCCATCGACAGTTTTGTTGATTAAAAAACTAAAGGTGTTACTCACGCAAGTTTGGCTATCAATGTAGCTGCCTGACAGACTCACCAGAGCAAGGTCTTCACAGGTGCCTGAAATAGTCAGACTTGAGCTATTGGAAACATAAAGAGTGGCCACGGGGATAGTGATAACAGGCGCCGCTGGAACTGCACCTGTTGGGCTTGAAGGTGCAGTGATGCGATTGATGTAGCTTTCTTTTTTGGATGTGCAGCCGGTGATTCCGACAGTCAATAACAAGGCCGCGATGTAAAGGTTGGTATTTAGAAACCGATTTGAATACCAATCCATTGGTCCTCCGTATTATTTTTAAACGAATCAGTGTTATTTCTTTGTCCTACTCCGTAGAGAAGACTTAATTGCGATGACCATAAGGGAACGTTCATTCCAATGTCGAAGGCGTAACCTAGGCCCGATGGCTCTCCTAGAAGATAATAACCTTTTAAATTCGAAACAAAGTTCAATCGATAAATTGAAAACAGGCCAATACCAGCTGAAAGCTGAACATAGGGCGTGGTTGATTCGTTTAAGGTGATAGACGTCGTATTCAGGGCTGAGACATAGGTCTGACTTTTACTACCGACGCTCAGTCCATAGGTAAAGCGTGTCTGATCGCCTTTGCGCCAACCAATTTCGATGTCTGATCCAGAGATTGAATTGGATGGTGAAATAGTTTCTCCGGTCGCCAGCGGGCTAAACTGAATATTGGAACTGAGGTATTTTAAATACCAAGCCGACTTGGCTCTCACCCAAGAGACTGCAACGCTTAACTTAGTGTGAGAAGAAGAGCTCAGCGCTCCGGTTTCACCACTAGTCCCAGAAAATTTTTGATCAGTGTTGATGTTATCAAATTGTAGCCGAAGCTTACAGCCATTTGATTTTTTGCCGCCGGATAATTTTCCGTTAACGGCTGGACATAAAAATCCAAAACTAGAAAGTGGTGCAATTAGAAATAACGTCATAGTTAAAACTTGCGTCCACTTTTTCCACCTCATCGGCGCGGGTGTTTTCATTACTAAAGCCTTCCCTTGTAAAACTGAGAGTTTCTATTTTTGACAAATGCATAAACGACATAATGAATTTATACCTTAACAAAATCTTAACAGTACTTTTAACTCGTATTAAGAGCTTTTCTATGAATTAGAAATTTCTGGACCTTTTGATTTCATCAAGATTGTGGTTAAATGATGGATCATGCATACGATTAAAATCTGAATACACAACAGGCCTTCTTAATTTAACTTGTTTTTCCAAGGTTTTCAATGGATAATAAATTATGGCAAAACTAGCTACTTTATCTACAAATATAGATTTTGAACTCAAAGAAGCTCTTTCGATGTTTTGTAAAAAGCATGGTCTGAAAATTCAGAGCGTTGTGGAAAATGCAATTCGTGAACAGCTCGAAGATGAAATTGATTTAGCTAGCTATCAAGAGCGAAAAAATGAAGAGGAAATCTCTTTAGCAATGGTTCTGAAAAAACTCAAAAAATGAACCAGAAAACTTATCAAGTTGTTTTTAAAAAAAGTGCTTCCAAAGAACTGCTAAGCCTCCCGCAAAGAGTTCAACAAAAGATCCTAGACGCGGTTCAACTTCTATCGCTAAATCCCTACACAGAATTGCTTCAAATAAAGAAAATGAAGGGCGCAGACGGATTGTATCGAATTCGGATTCAAGATTACCGTGTCATTTACCTGCTCGAAAATCAAATCATCAAGATCACCGTTATTAAAATTGGGCATCGTAAAGATGTTTATGGATAGCGAATCAGTATGATATAAGGTCATTGAACACCTAGGTTATGTTCAGGATAAGACTATTTTTAATCGAGCATTACGGGCCACAGGGCCTTTTAAGGATCAACGGTTTTGGGATCATGTCCTAAAAGGTGAATGGCAAGGGGCTAGGTCTTCTTCATTAAACCAACAATGGCGTGTGATTTATATTGTAGAAGGTGCAGCCATTAAAATTTTAGTTTTAAAAGTGACCCTCATGATTATAGGAAGAAATAAAAATGACGACTGATAAAAAATGTCAAAAAAAATTAAAGAATTATTAAAAAGTGAATTTATACCAGCTAAAAAGTATGGAAAGCTGACTTCAGGTAAGGCTTTAAAGATTTATCGAGAACTACCCGCAGTTTTAGCGTTTGCTGATTGGGATATAAACTCAGAAGCTGCGTAATGTCAGTAGACTTGGTCAGATTTACAGTCTAGCCTTTACACATAAGGAGCATCATCCATGAAACAAATCATTTTAATCGTCATAAGTCTTTTAAGCTTAAATGCGTTTGCTGCATCAACTGTGTATTGCGATAGCATCAGCAGTGATGCAACATTAACACTAACGATTGGTTTGACCAACGAAGTTTCAGCAGCAAGATTGCAGCTAAATAATTCTTTTTCTCAATCATTTTTAGCACGCTTTATTCAATCTACACCTGAAACATCAACATACAGCCTAAGTGGCACGTCTGACTTACTAAAAATTGATAATACCATCGTACACTATGGCTATGGACGAGCAGAAATCGACAAACTGATTTTTAGCTGTAACTAAACATGATCAATTGGATTGAAATACTCAGCACAAATTCAGAAGCCCTCAAGAAATACGCTGAACAATACAATATTCATCCTTATATATTAAGTGACTGTGTTAAAAAAGATTTACGCCCAAAAATCGAAGATTATGAATCACATCAGTATTTGGTTTGGTTTATGTATCTGCAAGGGCAAATGTATGAAATGCAATTTGTGGTTACCGGCGACACGCTAATTTTAATTACTCATGACATGCCAGCTACAATTAAAAGTTGGAAAGATCATTTTCAGCTCGACCTGAATCAGAAAAATATATGGCATTTAGTGCATCAGGCTTTAGACAGGTCAACACATGCGACTTGGAACGAATTGCAAATTTTATTTTCTAAAATTGAAACTTTTGAAGAAAAAATATTTAAATCAAAATCTGACCCCCAAATGATCTTAAATATTAAAAAAAAATTAGTAAAATTAGATTATCCAATGGGGCATTTAACATCTGTTGTTAGACAGATGCAGAATCTGTGTAAGCCTAAAGATGATCTAAGCTGGAAGCTGCGTGATCTTCACGATCACTGTGAACGAATCAGTCGGGGCATTACTCAGTACCGCGCACAAGTTGTGACTGCGACTGAACTTTTCTGGGGCTATCAAGCGCAAAGAACAAATAAACACATTAAAAAATTATCACTTTTAGCTAGCGTGACTGTTCCACTAACGTTTTGGACTTCGTTCTGGGGGATGAATTTCACATCGATTCCATTTGATAATAAAAATTTATTTATCGGTGCTTTAGTGGTTATGTTAGTATCGATCTTTGCTGCTTTTTGGATTTTAAAAAGCCGTGGCTATTGGAGTGATGAATAATCGTATTCATTTTGATCTTATATGGTTAATCTTTTTAAAATTTAAACCCAACATTTAGTGTGTATATTTGTGTAGATCGAGCATCATAGCCACCTAATTTTTGTAAGTAATTGACAGTCAAGTTTACATCTTTGGTCACGGCTATGTCGGCGCCGACAAGAGTACCATATTTAAATGCTCGAACGCGGTCAGGGCTACCAGGCTGTGAAAAAGTACTGTCATAGATCGGATCATTACGTTCAGAAGTATCGGCCTCTAAAAATAAGCTACCAGAGATAGTGAATTGTCTTTCTAGCAAGTGATTAAGTCTATACCCAAAGCCAGTATCTATAGCTAAATAAGAATTTTGATCACTGCCGTCGCCAGATCCAAAATGAATTAAATTTCTTTGAAAAAAATAATTTGTGACATCAAATGCTGATGTTAAACCTAGCGCAAATAAATCTAAACGTGGATTTGAAAATTTATTTTTATTGTATGTGCGGATGGGCGATACTTGTAAGTATAAACCCACTTTTTTTTCCAAGTCATAAATAATATCTCCAGAAAATCCTGCTGTGAAAAAATGACCCTGATCTTTTTCGTAAAACAGAGTTGAGCCAATTTGTTCTTTTACGCTATTGAAGTATCCGTATTCAAAATAAATATTTGACCGACTTAAACCAAATAAGCCATCATGTCCGCGTATATATTTCAGCTTTAGCATGTTGATTTGAGCATCTTGATAAGACGCTTTATTTTCATTGGGCTCAATTTTTCCACGTTCTATTTGTGAGCCCAAACTTAAGTAATTTTCTTGGTCATCCACTAAGCCAGGCCCTGATACAAAGGCCATAGAAGTGTGAGATAAAAAAATAATTGCAATCAAAGTTTTTTTCATAGGCTACCCTTTAAAATTGAGTAATCAGATCTACCCAAGATTGGGGAAGATGATTCAATAAATAGGCTTCAATTGTTTTGTCAATTCCAAAGAAAATAAATACACCAGTCAAAATTAATATAATGCCGAAAAACACTTTTGAATTTTCAGAAAAATTAATAATTTTACTTTGATATTTTTGAAAAAATGATCTTAATCCGTAAGATACAAGTAGCATTGGAATAGCCGAACCAATCGCATAAATAATCATTATAATTAGAGCATCTAGTGATGTACCTTTTTGACTTGCTAATGATACAGCAACGCCCAGGGTTGGCCCAGCACATGGAGACCAAATAATTCCTAGTAACCCACCAAGTAACAACGAATCCCAATTCGAGGTTTCATCTAATTTCCATTTATGGGCCGTCGAGTTTCCAGTGTTTGCAAAGGAAGTTAATTTTTCTGAAACGAGGGTTTGAATTTTTTTAGAGAGAAAAAAAATACTCGTTAATATTAACAGTATCGCAGAGCCCTTTCTAATTTGATCTCCGTCAAGTCCCAATAAGGATCCAAAACGGCTGATAGTAAAACCAACAACAACAAAACTGATTGCTAAGCCCAAAATCATGTACAGCGGGGCATTCTTATTTTTTCTTAATGCACTACCAAGAAGAAATGGCAGGATAGGTAGGACACATGGTGATAGTGTCGTCAGTAGTCCCGCAATAAAAGAAAGCCCAATCTGTAGATTCATATTAAAGTCCAGTATCAATCAATTTTTTAAGTTCATCTTTAGATGTTACACCTGTGCTTCGGCCGACCTCTTTGCCGCCCTTGAAAACTACAATTGTTGACTGTTTAGAAACTTTGATGCTTTTTTTAAGTTCTTTATCGTTGTCATAATCAGCTTTAAAAGCGATGACCTTTTCATAACCCTTTGTATTGACGATCTCGTTTAAGATAGGCTGTTGTTTTTTACATGTTGGACACCAATCAGCATAAAAGTCGACAACAACAGTGCCGCCAGACTTTATTGCCGCATCATAACCTTCCTTTGTGTAGGTTTTAAAATCTGCTGATGCAGAAAGTGATAGTAATAAAACTGTAAACATGGCCAAGCTTGAAAATAGCTTCATTTTGGACTCCTTTAGTGTTTAAATTAATCTAGAGATCAATGTTTAATATGTATTCGCTGGTTTAGCGGAAAAGTTACAAATTATTTTTTAGGAACAGTAAGCAAAGTATGGGCATGAATTTGTTCGAAAATGAGACAGCGTTTCAACAACTCATGATCAAAGCACAAGTTGGGGATAGAGATGCTTATTATCAGTTACTTAGTGAGTTAAATTCTTTTTTAAGTAACTATCTTCGAAAGCGAATTTTCGATCACAATGAAATTGAAGATGTTAGTCAAAAAATACTATTGGCTGTTCATAAATCATTGAATACCTACAACAAAGATAAATCTTTTATGAGCTGGCTTATAGCTATTACTGAATATAAAATAATCGACTACATAAGAAGTCTTAAAAAACATTCAAGCCTTGCAGATTCTCACTTAGCAACTTTATTGCCAAGTTCGGTATATATGAATACAGATTTAAAAATTGATATTGATAGGGCAATTAGTAGCCTGTCTGCAAAAGAAAAAACTATTTTCACTATGCTTAAAATAGAAGAACAGCCAGTTAGTGAAGTTGCAAAAAAACTGAATTTAAGTGAAGCCAATGTCAAAGTTATTGCCCATAGAGCATGTATAAATCTTAAATTATATTTAGGAGCTCAACGATGAAAGAAAACACTAAGAATTTAATACAGAAATTAGTAGATCAATTGAAACCTGTCAAAGTCGTTAAATATAGCCTAGTTGATTTTATTAAAGTTGTAATAGTTGGTCTACTCAGCGTATTAGCTGCAGTTTTGATCTTAGGATTAAGAAAAGACTTTAATCAGCAACTTTTGTCGACTAGGTTTATTGCAGAAAATTTACTGCTTTTAGTTTTAGGCTTAGCTGCTATTTATTCTGCTCTGAGTTTAAGTATACCATCCATCGATGATAAATCAAAAATGACTTTATTTTTCACAATCACAATTTTTTTAGTTCTGATTATTTTTTCAATTTTAACAGAAACGAACCCTTTTGTATATTTAGGTCATGGTTTTAGCTGTGTATCTGAAATCTTGGCGATTAGTGTTTTACCTGCGGCAATACTTTTTTTTATTATACGTCGTGCAGCTTCGCTAAAGCGAGATTTGATCGGCTTTTGTGTTTTAGTTTGTGGTATTTCGTTTGGCCTATTCGGAGCTCAATTAACTTGTGCAGACAGTACACCTCTGCATATTATCATATGGCATATATTTCCATCGATATTAATAATGGTTGCAGGAGTCTTCATTGCGAAGATAATTTTGAAAAAGGTATAGTCAGTACCCAAAGCAAAGTTTTGACAGTATCATCTCGCAGAAAACTTTAGGTTTTCCGATGAAAGGTGACGTTATAAACAACAAATACTCGTCGGATACTAACGACCCTCTAGAATCTAGAGGGAGCATGTAGTCAAGTGACTTTTTTTATTTTCGAACAATTGTAAAAATTGCGTCCAGCATTTTTGTTTTTCGTACTGGCTTAGTTAAAAACTCAGAGACTCCATATTTTCTAGCCAAAGCTTCTGTTTCGTCTAAAGCATCTGCAGTGACCAGTATAATCGGCAGATCATGTAAAAGCTTATCTGCGCGCAGTTGACGAGTTAATTCTAACCCATCCATAATTGGCATACGTAGATCCGCGATCACCAAATCAGGCTTGTGTTGTTGAATTTTTTCTAAAGCTTCTTTGCCATTTTCTGCAAAAATCAGATTCCAACCTAAATTATTTAGATAGGCCTTAAAAAGTTGTCTGTTACCTTCATCATCATCGGCGATAACTATGGTTAATTTACGGTTGTTGTTTTTTTCTATAAGGTCAGTTTGCTTTTTCTGCGTAGTAGTAGCGCTAAAATTTTTATTTTCAGTCCGGCTTAAACCCAAACAATTTAGCAGCGGAGTTGGTAAAAGCGGTTCATAGTCGACAATATAAGTATTTGCAGCACCGTCCGGTGGGTTCACCAATTTGTCTGAGCAAACTAGAATCAGATCAACTTGTGAAAACTGATCTGACATTTTTGTTAAATCTATATTCTGGCGTTGATCTAGTATGTAATGTGTGAATTTTGTTTTAGATTGGTTAAAATTGTTTTCAGTTAACTGACCTAAAGAAAACGACTTTGAATGAATAAATGGAAAATTTAAATATTGTTTAATACGATTTACAAAGTCTGCATCATCACTAAGGATTGCAACATTGATGGGGCTTTTCGTTTTTTGGATATATGATGATGTCCATGGCTGGGCACTGACAACATCAAAATCAAGATCTACACTAAAAATAGATCCTTGGCCTAGTTCTGATTTTACTGCGATATGACCGTTCAATATTTGAACTAAATCTTTAACAATTGATAAACCTAAACCGACACCGCCTTGACTTAGAATTTTAGAGCTTTCTAACTGCAAAAAACGTTCAAATATCTGATTCTGTTTCGCTGCTGGTATTCCGACACCAGTGTCTTTAACTTCAAAACGCAAAGTTATTCGTTGTTCACCTTTTGTTGTGGATTCTTTAACTGTTGATACAGCAAGCTCAATATAACCGCTAACTGTATATTTAATAGAATTTCTTAATAGATTCATCAGAATTTGACGTAGCCTTGCGGGGTCAGCTTTGATCAGTTCAGGAATATCTGGTGCAATACTAATATGAAAAGCTAAATTTTTCTTCTGAACTGCGGTTGCAATTAATTGACCAATTTCTTCAATGAAAAAAGGAAACCTGACAGGTATATTTTTAATTGTAATTTCGCGGTTATCTTGTTTAGCCATATCTAGCAAATCAGAAATTAACCTTAATAGATGATCCCCTGAAACACGAATTGATTTTAAATACTCTTTAATCTTTTGGTCTTGATTGATTTCTTCAATAAGCTCTAGCATACCAAGAATAAGATTGAGTGGTGTTCTTAGTTCATGGCTCATGTTTCCTAAAAAACGTGTCTTTGCTAAGTTAGCTTCTGTGGCTTCGTTTAATGCATTTTCTAAATCTTCTGTGCGATTAATCACTAAATCAGCGACCATACGATTTTGACTTAGTACAAATTGCAACAGAAGTACAATCAGTGATGTCATTAAAAGCCCTATCACGCCTGCGATCCAAGTCAGAGGGGTGATTTTAGCGGATTGAGCTTTATACCATTTGAATGTCAGTGAAGACGATCCGCTGAATTTATTTTCAAACAGCAAACGCTTCACATGAGTATTTTCAAAATCATTGAGTTGACTATTTTTATCAATTTTGATGATTCCGTGTTCGTCCCAGCTGACTAGCAGTTTTAAATTTGTTTCGGGGTCGGTGATTAAGAGCATAATTTGTGATTCGCTAATCAGATCGGCAAACAAAGATCCGATTTGTGAGCTAAATAAAATATATTCTTTTGGATTGCTAGGACTTTTCCAAATTAACATTGCAAATTCGCCAGATGTATTTTCAACAAAAGTAAAACCACTGTGTTCACCAACTTTTTCCATCAATTTAATTTTTTTGCGAGCATAAATTGACGTCATAAACGCAGAGTTATTTTTTGGAAGCGTATCATTTTCTAAATTAGAACTTTTAATTTTCTCAAGGACAGGTAGATCGTTGGCATCATTATTTTTTTGCTTTATATAAATTGTGATTCTTTCAAATATTGAATTACGCAGTATTTCAGCTGTGATATCTTTATTTTTGATAACTTTAGACGGTGTTGAACTAAACGTATTCATCAAAGACTGCACACGCAGTGTATGGTTTAGAATATTTAATTCAAACTGCTTAGAATAATCTTTGGCTGATAAAACCATTGCTGTATGTAAGCTTTTAACTTCAGAGTTATGCAAACTGAGAACAATAAATAAAGTAATAATCAAACCTAAGATAAAAACAAATAGTGGAACAAGTATATTCGCTTTCATTAATTTATATTGATTTTTTTTACTCAGCAAATTGTAAGGCACGAAGACTCCTTGCTCTTTTATTATGGCTTCAAGTCGTTTATAGGGCAATCTATTGATGTAAGTTTGAAGATTTCTTCATACTTCTTTAAAACGATCTTCAAACCTATTGTTTAAGGTTATATTATGCGATTAACTGATTGCAGGAAGAAAACAGTATGTCTGTGGAAAAATAAAAATAGTAAATTAAGCAAGCAAGGAAGGAAGGAAGGAACATCCATGAGTCATAGTAAATTTAAATTATTTATTGAAAACTTAGACCCAGATGTTGAATTTGACCAAGACAAAATCCAAGAGCTGTGTGCAGATACAGATGAAGAAACAGTTTTAAAAATTTTGGCCAGATTTCATCAAACACTAGTCGATAGCATTGAAAAAATACAAGCAGCCATTGAAGCCGTCGATGTTGAAGTCGTTTGGAAAACATCTCATAAAATTTCAGGGTCAGCTGAATTATTAGGCTTTGTTGAATACGGTCATGAAGCCCGTCAGTTAAGTCATGATCTAAGAGCCAACACAGATTTTAGTCACAACAGCCAAAAAATTAACAATTTTTTAAATAGAACAAAGATACTGAAGTTAAAAATTATGAAATCGATCCCAGCGCTTAACGATTTTTTAGTTTAGGACATTGGCAGGTTACAGTTTTGAAATCTTATAGCCTGTGCCAAGTACAGTTGAAATTAAAGCTTTTGATGTAGATATTTTTTTTCTGAGATGACTAACATGGGCATCAATCGTTCTTTCCGTGATATATTTACCAACGCCCCAAAGTCGATCAATAATCATATCTCTAGTGAAAACCTGTTCAGGACGACTTAAAAGTAATTTTAATATTTTAAATTCTAAGGGTGTTAAATTAACATTTTCACGGATGCCTTTTTCAGAAACTATTTCGACAAGCATTGTATCTGAATTAATTGTTAGATCTTCGTATGTAATAATCGAAGTTTCAGAGGTTTTAGAAGCTGACCAACGAAGTTTGGCTTCAACACGTGCTTTTAGTTCGTTAGAATCAGGTGGTTTACAAATATAATCATCAGCGCCGACACCAAAAGCGGCGACTTTAGAAAAAGGATCTGTATTTGAACTAATAATAATGCAGGGAATAGTTTGATTCCCCAAGGTTTCTCTTAATTTTGGTAGAGCAGCAGCTCCATTGCCGTCGGGAAGAGATAAATCAAGTAATATCAGATCATATTTATTTGATGATTTTTGAATTGATCGTGTAGCGTCATCAATTGTCCCAAAAAAAACCAATGTATGTTCTCTGAGAATTGAACTCAGATAGATCTGAAACTCTCCGCTGTCTTCGATACACATAATACGAGCCATAAGTGTAGATATTATATGACTTTGCGATTTATTCAAACGTTTTTAAAATCTACACAAAGTGCAAGGACGAGAATGTATTTAACGTATTCAATGTAATTAGGGAGACTATATGCAAACGACTGAAGCACTAAAAGAGACATACAAGTTATATAAGTATCAATCGGGTATACCACTTTTAGATACTGAACCAAAAACAGTTCTTATTGTTGAAGATGATTTAGCACTGCGGCCACTTTGGGAAAAAGTGTTTAGCAGTATCAGTAAAGACATCAGGGTTGATTGGGCGACAAGTGCTGAAGATGCAGAGAATTTGATTCGATTTAAGTTCACTCATGGGCTGCCCTATCATTTAGTGATTGCAGATATTTCGCTAGAAGGAAACGGTACAGGTATCGATTTATGGAATAAATATGGCGAAGAAGCCTCAAATTTTGCTGTTGTATCTGCTTTACCAATATCAAGCTACGATTTTTACACAGCGTTAGATTTTGGTCATCCCCCCTATTTCAAAAAGCCGCTTAGCGCAAAAGTTTGTTTAGAAATAGCGAGCTTATTAGATTACAAAAAATAAAAAAGAGGAGTTTTACATGCTTATCCATCAAGATATTTATTTGAATGCAAATTCAAATGTTTTAAACAGTCGTGAGCTAGAGGGTTTTTTGCCATTCTTGAAAGAAACAATGGCGATCTTTTCAGAAAAATCACCATCAGATGGTTGTTTCACTATTGACTTAAGTAGCGCACAAAACGGCTACAAAGTCGTGATTCGATTAGCTTCAGCAGGACTTTCTTTGTGCGAGTTCGCAACAGCCAAAAGCCCATTTGCGGCGGTAGATAAAGTTCTGTCAAGAATTCAACAAAGTATTGATTTCTGGTCAGTTCAAAGAAATATGATTAACGCTTAACGAAAAAGGAGAAATTATGAACTTTTATACGCATTTAAGAAATATTTCACACTCCAATGACCTGATTTTAAAAATGCAGACTTGGGCCGATGAGACATTTAATTTGAGGATAAATAAAAACTTAAAAATAAATGTTTATATGACAAAAACGGTTTCAAAAGGGCAAATGGCCAATAAACAATTTGAATGTCATATTATGGCTGAGGCCCCGTGGTTGCAGAAAAATATTTTTGTAAAGCATAAAGATGAAGAATTTTGGTCAACCTATACGCAGGGCTCGAAAAAACTTATTCAACGGATGCAAAAAGAAAAGAAAAGATTTGAAAGAAGTAAAATTCGCCAACTGAAAACAGAGCAGAGTGCGCTACAGAGGGATGAATGGAAAACAAAAGACAATACCAATTTAGAAATGTATTAATTGTTGAAGATGATTTAGGTCAGCAGCCACTTTGGCAGCATATCTTTTCAAGATCGTCTCAAGAAGCCAGTATTACTTGGGCGGTTAGTGCTGAACAAGCATTGACCATTCTTCAAGAGTCGTCATTGTATAATTTAAAGTTTGATTTGATGATAGTCGATTTATTTTTAGCCGGTTCAGAAACAGGTTTAAGTTTTTTGAACTGTGACGAAGTGAAGCAATCAAAAGCTCAGACTATTTTAGTTTCTGCTGCGAACAAAACTCATTTAGATGATTATGTCCAAAATCATCTAAAGAATACAAAAGGCCTTCAGAATATAAATGTAATAGCCAAACCATTGAATGTGGTTAGATGTGAAAAAGTTTTAAATGACTTATTAAAAACAAAGGTGGCACTGTGAATCAGCAATCCATCAAAAAGAAAAATAAGCCTGTGGTTTTGATCACAGGTTGTGCCTCAGGGCTAGGTTTTGCCTTGTCTAAAATTTTAAAACATTCATATCAGTACAACGTTGTTGCAACTTGTAGGTCTCATCGGTTAAAGCACTTACGCAGTTTAATTGCTGAAACCGAACATTTTAAAATCAAAGAATTAGATATCACCGATGATAAAAATATTTATCAATTAGTTCATGATGTTTGTACTGAATGGGGAAGAATCGACGTGGTTATCAACAACGCAGCTGTTTGTTATCGCGGAGTTGTTGAACATATGGATGCGGATTCAGAACTTATTCAACTTAAAACAAATTACCTAGGCCCGATGTCGTTAATCAGAGCCATACTTCCGATTATGCGTGAACAAAGATCTGGTCAAATTATCAATGTGTCTTCAGTTTCAGGAATGGTGGCAATGCCGACAATGGCGTCATATAGCGCCTCGAAACATGCGCTGGAAGGCGCTACAGAAGCGCTTTGGTATGAAACAAGACCATTTGGAATATGTGTTAATTTAGTAGAATTAGGATTTATAAAATCAGATTCATTTAATCATGTTGTTTTATCAAATAAGGCCGAAATGAGCCAGATGGTCAAAGGGCCACATTCTGAGTACTATGCATCAATGACACCATTCATTGAAAAACTAATGTCCCTATCTATAACATCAGCTCACGATGTGGCTTTAAAAATTTCAAAAGTCATTAAAAACAAACCGAATAATTTAAGAATTATGGCAACGCCAGATGTTTGGTTATTTTCGATCCTAAAAAGAATACTGTCGTCAGGTTTACAAAATCGATTATTTTATTGGATGCTGCCAGGATCGATTCGCTGGGGAGGACGTTGGAAAAGCTTTATAAGAAGCAAAGAATTCAGCACTACAAATAAAGTGAGTTAGTGATTTATTTAACAAAGCAGCCATGGCTCCAAAGTAATTCTTTTTTTAATGGGTTTTTTGGTGTGTTGATTTTGTTTGTTCGATCCAGCATGTAGTAAATTTTAAAATTATCAACTTGCTGGTCGCTGTCGTTTTTATCATTCCACTGGCGACATAAAAAGCGACCTAAATAAAGTCTATATTTTTCATATTCGTCAGTTCTGATGTTTGATGAATATTTTCTCCACAAACTATTTTTATGCATATTAGAAACTGAAGCTGGCTTCTCAAATGTCACATTCTTGTCATTAAAAATATCCCATGTTTGTCCATTTTTTAAAATAGCTTCAGTCATGATCCAACCATCTTCAAAAGACGGGTAAGGCGCAAACATAACCCAATTTTGGTGTAATCTAAAAACAGCGCCGATAACTTCGGCGGGTCTATTAAGCTCCACAGAATCATCTTCGCTGTGTAGGGCCACATTCCAAAAAGTTGCCACCGTAAAACAAATAATAACAAAGCCTTGAGTCCACCAACGAAGTTTATAATTTAAAGGTCTTTCGAATTTAAAATAATTTAAAAAGGATAAATAGTTTTTTCGATCACCAGAAATTTTCAAATAAATTAAGTTGCCAATTTTTCGCATAACTGACGATCTAAAAATAACTGATAGTTTTGAAAACAATGACAATTTAAGTAATTTTAAAAAAGCATCGTAGCCAAAGTAAAAATTATTTTCTGAATCCGCAATAACCCAGCTATTATTTTGTTTAATTTGATGTAAAATGATCGTATCTGAGCCTGCTTTAATCTGCACATAAGGTAAAACCAAAAACGTTTTAAGAAAATAGGTCATTTTTTTACACAAAGCACAGTCTGGATCAAAATAGATGGCAACACCAAGCTGTTTTTTCTTTAATGATTCAAGAATGAAATCCCAAAAATGACTTGGAATGAAAATCATCCAGTAAGCAATACATATCCACGGAAAGTTACCTAGTTTGAATGTGGCAAATAGCCCTAAATGAAAAAGAACAAATGTCACAATACTGACAAATCTCATGTAGTGATTTTTTAACGGTATGAAAACAAGTAATGGGATAATTATTTCGCAATAAAGTACAACGCGGGTTAAAAACTGTAGTACTTCGTACGGTAACTTTCTCAGTAGCTCACCAAAAGGAGTCAGGAATTGTTCCAATTCTAAAGCTAAATATAAAGCTGAACCTTCCGTCGTCCAAACGGGGTGCCATTTCAATAGCCCTGTAAAAAAATACATATATATAAGTTGTAGCATCATAGCCATGCTTGCGACGTTTAAAATGCTGTTGTTAAACCATGTTGTCGTCTGTGAGTTTAAGTTTGTTAATGCCCGATCAACCGAAAAGTGTTGGCTCATCGGTAAGAAAATCATCCAAAACAAAGCTAATCTTAAAAGGTCATCGCCGGCGTGCGAAATAATTGGCATACGGGCAGACAAGGATACAAAAAATACCCATGACATGATATTTGACAACCGCGTTCTATAGCCAACAAGTAGTCCTAAATGAAAGATCAGACCTACTAATAACAACGCATATATATAGACAGGCTTCCCTGCTATATTGAAAACTGAAAAGAAATAGGGGTTCGCAAGTTCACCAATCAGCGGCCCGCGGGGTAAAACACCAAGATCAGAATAGAAGTCAAAACTGTTTAGGAACCGATAGAACCAGTCAAATATCAATACGATAGCAATTGAAATGCGGGCAAAAGCTAACGATCTTGTGTCTAAAGATAAGAACTTAAACATGGGGCTCCTGTGGTCTATAGCCCTAGATTGTAAACCAAAAATAGTCACCTTGTCTAAACTATATACGAAAAATGGACTTAAATTAATTCAGGCGTGGGCCTACGAGCATAGATTTTGCTTAGACCAACTTGTGGTTTGTAAACTGTAGTTCTTGAAAACTAAACGTCCAATATGGTGACGTATATTATTTTTACAATCTAAAATTTAGATTTGGATTAAAATAATTTTATAACATAAAACATGACTTTAATATTTAAAGGAAACATCTATATGATCAAAAACATTATTCGTGCGATCGCAATTGCCTCGTTATTTGCAACAATAAGCACTCAAGCAGCCAGCAAAGGCGGGATATCGATTTCTGGCGGCAGTACTAAAGCTAGTGCTAACGGTGGTAGTACGACTGGTGGAAACACGACTGGAAACGGTAATTCGGGTAATACTTTTGATTGTTCTAAAAATCCAAATTTATGCACAGGCAACAATGGTAACGGCGTAGGTAACGGCGGACCTGGTAATCAAGGTAATGACGGCACAAATGGTAACACTGGCGGTGGAACAACGACCGGCGGCAATACAACTGGAAATTCTAATGGCCACTCAAATGGTGGCAGTAACGGTAATTCTAACGGTAA
>JAYSQO010000146.1:0-6314 GCA_043721535.1 Bdellovibrio sp.
GTCATTCCAGGCTTGTCCGTTTGAAATTCACGTTCTTTTTTTCGCCCTTTTTTATTTGCTAACGTGGTAATCCATATCAATTTTTTATTGGTACGATCCCATTCAAATATTTTTGCCTCAGCTCGACAAGCAACAACTATCCATTGTTTCATAAATACCTACTTTCCATTTCTGTTTTTGGAAGCAACAACCACAAAACACCGTTTTGATAACTCGCTTTAATTTTTTTATTCTGAGTACGGCATCTAAAGAAGGTTTGCTCGCCTTTAACGACTAATTCATTTCTTTGCGCAACAATTTCTGTTTTGTCAGAAAAAGCTGGAAGATCCACCGCAATCCAATAAAAAGATTTTGACTCATCTAATGAAAAAAGTGCTTTCGGATTTTCGTTATCCAATACGATATTTGTGTTCATTACATTCCCCTGTTGATTTATTTAATTACAATTTCTTTTGCTTTTAATAGTTTTGTCTTAGGTATTGTTAGACTCAGAACTCCATTATCAAATTTCGCGTTTACTTTTTTCTCGTCGACTGGCCCTGGCAATACAAAGCTTCTGGTATACGATCCATAACAGATTTCAGACATACATTTTTTTTGATCATTCTTTTCTTCTTGTCGCTCTGCATGTACAGTTAATTGGTCATCGACAATTTCAACTTTGACTTTTTCTTTAGGAACGCCAGGGAGATCAAATTTTAAAAGATAATTTGTCTTATCTTCCGAAATTTCACAAGACGGGGTAAACCAATCTGTTCGAAGGGCATTGGATTTTTGAAAAGTCATTAGATCACTAAAAAGCCTTTCAAATGCGTCCTCTTTTTGTAGAAGTTCACGAAATGGGTATAGTTGTTTATTCTCGACCAAGCGGTTTGTAGTATTAGACATATATTCCTCCTATTGATTTGTCTGCATAGCTTAGAAAAGCAATTAAGGTGCCACATCAAATTCGCTGAATTTAAGCGGTGTATTCAAGAATAACAATAGCTCGTTAGATTTCAGACAGAGATCTATGACAACATGGCACTTTAATCAGACTCTTTGGCAAAACGCCTTGATGTTGAAGTTCGCCTTAAAGTGGCTTAATATTTTGACTCTGAGACCAAATACTTTATAAACTTGGTTTAAACTGAGGACTACCCCATGATCACTACAAAACTTGAAGGCGAAGAATTTATTCTTTTACAATCCTTACTGAAGCTTGCAGGTGTTTGCGACACTGGTGGCGAAGCCAAGCAGGCTATCGTTGGCGGATTAGTCACCGTTGACGGAGTCATCGAAACCCGACGTGGTAAAAAAATCAAAGCAGGACAAATTATTACTTACGCCAATAAAAAAATTAAAGTTGAAGCATAATTTTTTAAAATAAATGAGCCTTCCTCATGTTAAAAAAGTACAGTCGAAAATCAGTAGTTTTTACTAAGACTTCTTTTCAAAATATTGTAAATCTGCAAACACTGCCGCAGCCAAGATCAGCGATCGTTCACCTTGGGTTAGCTTCGGGTCTGAGTAGTGAACCACAAAATTATCTGCATCCATGAAGACTTCTTTTAAAAAACCTGACCATTTTTTCTTTATCACGGCGCGCTCGGTGTTTCGTAGATCATAAAATGGAAATGTCCAAAACTGAAAAAATCCTGAACGCATTTCCATGATCACTTGTTGGTGAACATTGACCACATCAAATTTTTTTCTAAAAATTCCCCATCTTTGTTTCACGTGACCAACAGATTTGTTTTGATGATCAAAAACTTCAAATTCTTGAAAGATAAATCTAAAAGGATGTTTTGATGTTAGAAAAACTTTTCGATCCGCATCGTAAAAATGCAATTCAAAAGATCGCCAGTGCCCCAAAAATTGTCTAAATAAAAAACCTAGAATACCTTTTTGTTGTTCAGCGCAGTAACCAATCAGGTTTCCACCTTCATTGAGAATTTCATATTTATTACGTGTTTCAAAACCAAATAATTCCGCTAATTCTTTTCTTTGACGAACAATGAGCTGTTGATTGCTTTGTAAATCCATTTATCAATCCTGTTTAAATAGTATTTCATTATACTTAATTATCTGATAGTCTCGTTTCAGATGTCAACACAGCCCCTCAATAAGCCCAAAATACCTAAGAAATACCAACCCTACGGGTTTGAAATTCTTCATGAAGATTTAGATGTCATTGTGGGCTGCAAAACAGCAGGTGCGTTAACTGTCGCTGCACTTTTTGAAAAAAATAAAACTGTTCACAACGCTTTAAATAGCTATATTCGTAAAGGCAATACCCGTTCACAAAAGTCTGCATTTGTTGTGCACCGTCTTGATCAATGGACATCCGGCGTACTTATTTTTGCAAAAAGCGAACAAGCCCAACAAACTTTAAAAAATAATTGGAAATCAACATTTAAACATTACTACGCAATTATTCATGGCCATATGACCAAAAAATCCGGAATCATTGAAAGTTATTTATCTGAAGATGAAGATTACGTTGTACATTCATCAAAAAATAAAGACGACGGTAAATTAGCGCAAACACAGTACGAAGTTGTTAAAGAAATACCTGGCTATAGTTTAGTAAAAATTAATTTACTGACTGGTAAAAAAAATCAAATTCGTGTGCACTTTGCTGATCAGGGTCACCCTTTAGTTGGCGACACCAAATACGGTAAAGACAAAGGCAAAGATACAGCCGCTAAAAATATGATGCTGCATTCATTTTCGATCGAATTCACCCATCCCCATAGCGGTAAAAGACTTCTGGTTCAGGCTGACGTGCCTGACTATTTTAAGAAACTGATCCAATTCGATTATTAGCTATTACAGCCATGAAATTTGTACTTAAATCTGTTCAACAAGTGAATTTGACCTACAAATTAGTGGCCACATATGTTACTAAACCCCCTATGAATAAAGAAGCCTGCGCCACATGTTCAAGCCAAAAAGTATCAAACCACTGCGGAGTTTGTGCTGATAAACTTTGTAAATCCTGCGCTGTCTTTTTATCACCTGAAGATTTTCAGTATATGATGACTCCTCCACCTGAAACCAAACATCCTGTGTACTGTTCAGGATGTTTTGCCACTGTGATGACAGAAAAAATTGATCTTTATAATCAAAATTTAGAAAAAGCGAAACAAGTCGCAGTCTTTGGTAAATCACAAGGTAAAGAAACCCGGTTTATCAAAAGATTTGAATTACCTATTGTTATCACTGACGGTTCTGATGAAAATGACGTCACAATGCGAATGGCTTTTCGCGCTGTTGAAATGAATTACGACGCCTTAATTGATGCTGATATAATCCCTAAAAAAGTTCGCAATGGATCTTACCAAACCAGTACGTGGTCAGGCACTGCGATCCCCGTAAAACTTGACCGGGACAAATTAATGAAAGATCGATCTTTTAGCACTGATCCTAACTAGTCCTAGTTATCCGTTATTAACCATTAGTATCCTTAGTTGTTATCAATTTTTGGTTAAAACATGCCTTAAATCCCAGCAAACAGTGTTTATATTTTGATCTTCATAGCCTTTTTTATTGAAACTTCAGTGCGGGTTTACAAGACTCTTTTGAAGGAACAAAAAACTTAACTAAGGGGATCAAATATGAAAATGTTATTAAATTTGTCTATGGTATTGGCGACTACAGTTCTTGCAACTTTAGCTCAAGCAACACCACTTGTTGGTGATTACAGTAATTTCAAATTAACAATAAATGCTGAAGGGCAAACTCTTGTTGGCACTTACGAAATGGCTTTAGTTGCTAAAACAGCAAACGGTTTTAAAATGACTAGAACAACTAAATTTGACAACCAACCTGCACAACATGAAGAACAAGATGTTAACACTGAAGACTTAGCTAATGACGAATTCATCACTGCTGTTTTAGAAAGTTGCGCAGAACAAGGCGGAGTTTCTGAAGTTGTGACTGTTGCTGCAGGCACATTTAATACTTGTGCTCTTCCAACTGAAACTGGAAAAGTTTGGGTAACACATGCTCCGTTCGGAATTGTTAAAGTTCAAGAAACGACGCCAGAAGGCTATCTTGTGAATCTTGAATTACAAAGCTTCGCTAACGGAAAAGCAAAGTAGTCAGTTACATAAGATTATTAACACAAAACTGAATATCGAAGAGGTCTCATTAGAGGCCTCTTTTTTTGCCAAAAGCCAGACCTCTGCCAGACTAAAGGTTAAACATTTTCAATTTATTTTCTAATTTTAAAAATCAATTTTACAATATCAAGATATGTTTAATCAAAATTTCTTCTATAGTATTCTAATTTCTTTTTTTTTAGCTTTAAGTAGCTGTCAGCCTGCATCTACTTATGAGTCCGAAGCTGACCAAACAGATTTGCCCGCTGGTGAAGCTAGTTCAGAAGCCCAGTATATTCTGAATCAAGAACTTCAAGGTATTGAGCCTGGCAAAGCCTTTAAACTATCTGATGATTTAAACCATCTTGATCCGCAACATTTAATTCCACAAAAAGCTTTTGAAGCTGGTGTTGGTTTTTTTCAAACTTACCGTGATCAGTTTAAAAATCAAAAATTTTTAGCGATTGCTGATTTTTCCATGCACAGTGATAGTCGCAGACTTTTTCTTGTGAATCTTGTCACAGGTGATGTGCAAACACATTTTGTGGCCCATGGTAAAAATTCAGATCCCAATGCCAGCGGTTGGGCTAACACATTTTCAAACACCCCGGACAGTCTGCAATCAAGCCTTGGCGGCTATATGGTCGCCGAAACCTATTCTGGTAAACATGGCTATTCTGTTCGATTAGATGGCCTACAAAAGACTAATTCGAACGCCCGCAAAAGGGCTATTGTCATGCACTCTGCAAGCTATGTGAATGACAATAAGGTTAGGCGTAGTTTTGGCTGTCCTGCCATAGAAAATCAATTTCAAAGCTATATGATCGATCGTCTAAAAAACAGTGGCCTTCTGTTTATCAGTTATTAATGTTTTAGAATTGTCGATTTTTATGTCTATTTTTTTTTCACTATATTTAACATTCTCATTTTGCATGTTCTATGTAGACACAGCTCTTTTTTTTAATGGAAATTTAATCACTAACAGGTTCAAACTAAATGTGTGGCTAGATCATATGACAAGGAGTTTCAAATGATCACAATGTTTTGTAAAAACTTTTTAGTTCTTTCGCTAACAGCAACATCACTTATTATGATGGGCTGTCAAAAAGGTTCCAACGGGGTGCAAAACGCATCGACATCCTTATCAAGAGAGTTTTCAAGTCTTTCACAGGATGTGGCAGCAACAGACGCATTTCAAATCCCAGGTGATTTTGTAATCCCTGGTGAAAATCAAAGTTGTTCTTTCAACAATCAAGAAGTTCTTCATAGTGGGTCAATCACAGCTTATGTGAATTCAACTGCAGCTTTCGGTGGGTCATGCCAATCAGAAACACGTATTTGTACAAATGGGGTTTTATCTGGCTCAAGCCAATACGCTTCTTGCGCTGTTGATGCTCCTGCAAGTTGTCTATTTAATGGTGAAACAATTTCTCATGGTCAAAGCTTAACAGCATATTTAAATTCTAATGTGGCATTTGGTGAATCTTGCCAATCAGAAACTAGAGTCTGTGAAAACGGATCTTTATCTGGTTCAAGCCAATACGCATCTTGCGAAGTCGCTGCTCCGGCAAGTTGTTTATTCAACGGGCAAACAGTGGCTCATGGTCAAAGTGAGATTGCGTTTGTAACATCAACAGTTGGTTTTGGCGAATTATGCCAACAAGAATCTAGAACTTGTACGAACGGTGCCTTATCAGGTTCTAGTAAATACGCTTCTTGCGAAGTCGCTGCTCCAGCAAGTTGTTTATTCAATGGACAAACAATTGCTCATGATCAAAATGTTTTATCTTTCGCGACCTCAACAGTGGCTTACGGTGAATCGTGCCAACAAGAATCTAGAACTTGTACGAATGGTGCTTTATCAGGTTCAAGCCAATACGCTTCTTGCGAAGTCGCTGCTCCAGCAAGTTGTTTATTCAATGGACAAACAATAGCTCATGGTCAAAATGTTATGGGTTACTTAGCCCCGTCTGTAGATACTGGATCAACTTGTAACCAAGAAACGCGCACTTGTGAAAACGGATCATTATCAGGTTCATATTTCTTCCAAAGTTGTGTAGTCGTAGAACAAGAACCGACACCATTACCAGAGGTTACTGATCCAACGACGCCACCGGCTTCGTCGACACCGACAACATCTTCAACACCAGTTGTGTCAGAGCCGATTATTCCAACACCAACTCCTACAACATCTTCTACTCCGACTGTGTCTGAACCGACAACACCTGA
>JAYSQO010000147.1:0-39642 GCA_043721535.1 Bdellovibrio sp.
AGAAATCCAAAAATCCGACACAAAAAACTGATTCCGAGGTGGTCCCCATGAGACCGCCTCGCCGCCCGAAATAGCCCCTTTTATTCCCGCCGCCTACAGTCTAAACAAAGCCTCCACATCAGCTGGTTCAGACTGTTTTTTTTTAGTGGCGGCAATAATGCTTTTTAGAAAAATTTGAATTTTAACAAAAACAGGTTTTTTGTTATTTTCAAAATGTTCTTTTAAAGTGAAATCAACTTTTCTTGATTTATTGCTGGGTTGAAAGTCAAAATTTTCGGCGATTCGGCTACGGACTTCACCAGTTCCTAAACGGTAACCCAGTCCGACTTTGGTGCAAGATTGAATGAGAAATAAGAAAATGAGTGAAAGAAGAAAGCGTATATTAAGGAAACACATAATTAACAAAAGTCCTTTTTTATAAGTGACCCAGAAGAGTATTTGTTCAAAAATCATCAATTTTCAAATAAAAAGAATCCTATGCTGCGAGTGCTCGCAATTAAAGGAACCAACCAATTTAAGGATCCTCAATATTCCTATATTTCCAAATAAAAGCACCGAGGGTTACAAATAAAATCACAAGGGTTGCGGCAAAACCATATCCGAATCCTTCGTCGGGGTGGTTCGAATAATTTAGTGCAAAATAAAACATAAAAGATTTATTTACTAACATGGGCATAATCAAAGTTCTTAAAAAATCTTTAAGAACTTTTTTAGGACTTTGTGATTGGTTTTTAATTTCTGTTGAATCAGACGGTTTTAGCAAAATTAGCTTTTCCTTGATGAAAGGCGTTTTGATTTAAAAACAAATGATAATGGATATCACTCGATTTTGAAAGCATCGCGCTGACTCCACAATATTTTGTCATCGATAAATCAACAGCCTTTTTATATAATTCGGGATCAGCAGTTGATCCGATCAAGTAAAAATTAATATGGATATCTGTAAATACGTGAGGATGTTCTGTTGTTAATTCGGTTTCGACTTTGATGTCAAAAGATTGAAATTCAACTTTGTATTTTTTAAGAAGACTCACAACGTCCATCCCCGTGCAACCAATAAGACCACTTAATAAATATTCTTTTGGGTTTGGGCCTCTGTCGCCACCACCGGATTCTTTTTTCCCATCGGTAAATAAATGATGGTCGCGAACTTGAACTTCAAAACCAATATCTTTAATCCAATGTACTTCTGCATTTAATGCCATTGCGGTCTCCAGGTAGAAAAAAGTGTGTTTGAAGTGGTGATTCAAGTCAATAAATCAAGTGACGAAGCTGCTGCAAATAGTTAATTATGTCTATATGGCTTACAAAGACTTAGTTCTTATATTTTTAAAACTAGGGCTAACATCGTTTGGTGGGCCCGTGGCCCATATAGCTATGATGCAAAACGAATTTGTTGAAAAAAGAAAATGGTTAACCGATCAAGAATTTTTAGATCTGGTGGGGGCCTCACAACTGATCCCTGGGCCGAATTCAACAGAAATTGCCATGCATATTGGTTTTAAAAAAGCCGGCTATTTAGGTCTTTGCTTAGCTGGGTTAAGTTTTATTTTGCCCGCATTTTTTGTGGTGTGGGCCTTAGCGGCGGTTTATCAAACATACGGACAAGTTTTATACATTGAGGCTATTTTCAAAGCGATCGTCCCAGTAATTTGTGCGATCATTTTGATCGCCAGTTTAAAATTATCACAAACAACTTTAAAAAAGTTCAGAGATTATATTTTGTTATTAGCAGCTATTGGTTTATTAGTTTGGTCAAAAAATGAAGTTTTAACTTTATTTGTAGTTGGATTTTTAAGCTTAATCATCAATCAAAGCGCTGATCATATAAAAAATAAAAATTTCATGTTAAGCCCTGTTGCTTTTATAATTCCTGATCTTGATAAATTATTTTTTTACTTTTTAAAAATAGGATCTATTCTTTTTGGTAGTGGGTATGTTCTGATTTCATTTTTGCAAAATGATTTGGCTTATAAATATCAATGGATCACAGAAAAAGAACTGATCGATGCTATTGCCATAGGGCAGATGACACCTGGACCTGTTTTTACCACGGCGACATTTATTGGTTATATCACGTCAGGATCTTATGGTGCTGCGGTGGCAACAATCGGAATATTTTTGCCCGCTTTTATTTTTGTGGCCTTAACTGCAAAATATATTCAAAAAATCAGACAATGGAATTGGTTCAGTGCTTTTTTGGATGGTTTAAATATAGCTTCATTTTGTTTGATTGCTTTCACGGCAGTGAATTTAATCAGAACACATTTTGATTCGCGATTAGGCGTTGTAACTTTTGCAATCAGTTTCTTTCTGATGCGGTCTTATCAAATCAATTCAGCGTGGTTGATCTTAGCGGCCGGTCTTTTCGGATTACTTGTTTAAGTCTAACTCAGTGTACAAACATAAATTGAACTTGTCTGATCGACTAGAATAAAATAGAAATTAAGCATGAGAACGATATTAAAAATATTTATTTTAGGGCTTGTCTCGATTCAGTGCTTGTCAGCAGAACCTTATGGCCTGTCTGGTGTATGGGTCGGTCAAGGCGTCATGATCGTTAAAGATCAAAACGTTACTGAAAAATGCACGATGAATTTAGAAATCGATCATCAACCAGACTATTTCAAAGTGATCAAATCCGAATTCAAATGCGGGGTTATGAATATCAGAAACAAAGATCAAGCCCCTTTAAAAATTATTAATAATGAAATTTACATCGGTGATAAAGTTATAGGTACAGTTTCTGCAGAACACTTAGCAAGTTTTTTGAAGTTGGCTGATGGCCGTGAACAAATGTATAAAATGCAGTTAAGTGCTGATCGCAATCAGCTGATGTATTTTGATCGCGTACAGTGGACTGATGTTTTTGAAACAACTATTCAAGGTCCACTTAATCGTCAACTTTTTAAAAATAACGAAAGCAAATAAAACTGTGGCGCAAATTGATGATCTGATCCAAAAAATACCAAGACCAGTTTTTGTTGTCGTTGTCTTAGTGATTGCTTTGGCCGTGATTGTTTCACAAAACCCATTAAGTGATGGGTGTGGTGTAGAAATCGCAAATTTCGACAAGAATGTTCGTGGAACTTTAGTCGGTTACAGAACAGCTTCTAAAAAAATTCAGTATGCACAGATCGATAATCTAAGAGACATTTGCAAAGACGGTAACAGCCAAGGGTCATGTGAAGATTACTTCAAAGGGATCAGAAAAATTGCAGATGCGATGAGAAATGTACCAGAAAAATGTTACCCGTTGCTGTCGCAAGAGTATGTGAAATTAATTCCAGTATTACAGCACGGAATAAAAATAATGGCGCTGACAGCTTGGGGGATTAAGCCTCCTGAAAATTTAGCGCAGCGATTGGGTTGGCTCACTGAAAGTGATATTTATGGCTTTTGCAGAGCCAAAGATCTACTGATTAAAACTTTAGGGCCAGAAGCGTTTAAAAGTTATCGAATATCGACCTATAAAGAGTTCCCAAATCAATGGCCTGAGAAGATGTCTTTAGAGAAACGCTCTGAAGCGAATCGCCCCAGAGCGCTAAGACATATGGGTAATCCAAACGGTGCATTTGATGAAAAAGATATTTATGAAAAAAGTATTTTTTCACTAAGATGTGATTTGTATCAGTGATTTTTAATCTCAATTTTTTATATCAGCCCTAATTGAATGAACTCCCAACCTGTAGTTTCAGCTTTAATTTTTCCGATAAAGAAAAAATCAGGATCATCTTTATGAGTGATGATATATTTTTGATTCGATTCTTTTTTTAAAGTCCAATCCTTTGGGCAAAGGCCAAACTGCTGAAGACTTTGATTTAAGATACTTGTTTGATCTTGATTATTTTTTTGACTGTTAATGATTTGCATAAAAGACCCCCTCTTGTCTTGATTAAGGGATATGCAAATGTACTGATTGATTATAATAGTCTTAAAAGAAATATATTCGATTTAGGGTTTTTTTTGTCTTAAAAATGGGACTTATTCTATAAAATCAGACTTTGTGAAGACAAATAAAAACGGCCCATTTTCATGAGCCGTATAGGGATTAACAACAACACGTTGTATATCTAAATTTAAATACCTAATTGATTAGTAGTCAAAAGGAACTGGACTTATTAATTCAGGTCTAGTGCTTGTATCGTAAGCGTCAGTACCATTTGGTAATAAACCAAGACTACGCGCTTTTTTAACAGCAGAGGCAACTTTCTTTTGTTGAGACAAGCTCAATTTAGAGATACGAGCAGGAGTAATTTTGCCTGCATCAGCAATAAAACGACTTAATGAAGCTGGATCTTTGTAATCAAATACATGATCCCCAGCGTATTCTGTACGATACTTGCTACGAGTAGATTTACGATTGTTTTCGCGATTATTGTCTTTTTCCATTTAAAACCTCTTGCCAAGTTAGGAATAACTGAATATACCAGAAAGCTCGGTTTTGGAAGCTTTATTTTCAAATTAAGCTTTCGGCTAAAAACACGAGAAAAATAGGAAAGTCATAAGGAGTCTAGAAAATGAGCCGTTGTGAATTATCGGGCAAAGCCCCTGTAGTTAAAAATTTAGTCAGTCACTCGAATATTAAGACAAAGTCTACGGCTCAGCCAAATGTGCAAAGAAAACGCATTTTTAGCAAGACTTTGAACGAAATGGTTCGTCTTTATATGGCGACAAGTACTATCAGAGACATGGAACACACTGGTGGCTTTGATAAATACATTTTAAATCAAACAGATGACGTTTTATCAAGACGAGCTCTTGAAGTTAAATCACGCATCCGTCGTAAAATGAGTAAAAAAACTAGTAAAGCTAAGAAAGTTTAATTAAGGGTTTATTTATGTTGAAATTGAAAATTAAAAAAGGCGACAAAGTACAAATTATTGCTGGATCTGATAAAGGCAAAAAAGGCACAGTGGTTGAAGTGAACCCAACAGCTTTAAAAATTAAAGTTGAAGGCGTTAAAGTTCAAACTCACTACGATAAAAAAGATGGTCTTCTTAAAAAAGAAGGTTTCATTGATTATTCAAACGTGAAATTAGTTGAAGCCGCTAACAAGGCCACTAAAGAGAAAAAAACAGTTAAGAAATCAGCTGCTAAATCTAAATAGTCCAAAGTATTAACAGATTCAATACGTCTGGGAACTTCTTTCCCAGACAATATCCCAATTTTTCGAACCCAGCCCAATCTTCATACGACAAATAAAGTTTATAAACTCATAATAAAGCTATGAAAAAGTTATTTTACTTAGTCATTAGTTTCTTTTTTATTTTATCTGTGACAGCAGAAGACACACCAGCGATCAGTCCTTCAGCAGTGGCGACGGCAGAAGTGTCAGCAGCAAACGTAGCTTTAGCCAATGTAACAGCTAAAAATGTTTTTTATGTTTGTAAGCGAGAACGGGAAGTTCGTTGGTTAAGAGTATTCATGACCGAATCAAACAGCAAATGTAAAACTATGTATTCAAAAGAAGGCTATATCCAAGTCGTCAGCTCTGCGACATATTTTTCGTCTTGTGAAAGTGTGTTACTGAATGTTAAGAAAAACATAGAAGATGGTGGATTTAGATGTCAGCAAGAGCAATTGGGCGCAATGATAGAAATCGACTAATATGAAGGCTGTAATAGTTCAATTAAATTCTAGCGAAGATATTGATCAAAATATTCATCAAATCCAAAAAATAATAAAGCAGTTTCTAGATTCGCATCAACCATCACAGCCTGTTTTGTTTGTGTTGCCCGAGAACAGCCTCTATATGCGGGCTTCAGATAAGGCCGTTGTTAAAGCTTTAGCAATTGATTCTAGCCAGATAAAACAAGTACAGGCTTTTTGCGATGAAAAGAAAATATATATTCATTTAACCACAGCTTTAAAAGATCAAAATAAAATATGGAACGCTTCGGTTTTATTAAAACCCAATCAACCACCGCAAATCACTTACAAAAAAGTACACTTGTTTGATATTCAACTGAATGGTGAAAAGCCAGTTTGTGAAAGTGATGTTTTTACTCATGGCGAAACAGTAACGTACTTTGATTTAGAAGGCGTGCGCTTTGGATCTTCGATTTGTTATGATATCCGCTTCGCTGAACTTTTTAGTCAGCATGCAAAAAACAAAGTCGATGTGATTTTGGTTCCAGCGGCTTTCTTGGTGAAAACAGGACAGGCCCATTGGGAGATTTTACTACGCGCCCGCGCTATAGAAAGCCAAGCCTATGTTTTAGCTGCAGCGCAGGTTGGTGAGCATCATAATTTGGATCGCTCACAAACACGGAAAACCTATGGTCATTCAATGGCGATAGATCCTTGGGGCTCTATTCTTGAATTAAATAAGGATCAAGCGGGTTGCTTTCAGGTTGAAATTGATCTGGAGAAAATCAAATCTGTGAGGCAGCAAATTCCTATGTCGAACCACCGTCGTCTGAATACAAAATAATCTATTTTTGGCCTTTATTTTATTCTTAATTAGGTCTAAAACTAAGTTATGAAATTAATACTCAATTTTTTATTGGTTAGCGCCATTGTTTTTATGACTGCATCTGATGTCTTTGCGCAGAGTCGTTTAGAACTTTCAGAAAAAGTGCGTGAAAAAAAATATATAGGTTCTTTTGATGAAGATGAACTTAAAGTTCAAAAAGACTTCATCCATCCAAGCAAGAAAAGTAAAGCCGAAGAAGCTGACGAAGGTTTTTAATTTAAAAAGCAATTAAGCAACAGGAGTGCCGAGATGTCATTTGATCATTTGCCTGAAGGTGTAACCCGAGAAACCATGGATGTTGATGTTCTGATCGTGGGCGGCGGAGCCGCGGGCCTTTCATGTGCATATAAAATTGCGACGGATATTGAAAAGCACAATCAAGCGATCGCTGAAGGAAAACTTCAAGCTGATCCTATTCCTGATCAAATGATCGTTGTTTTAGAAAAAGGTTCTAAAATAGGAGCCCACAGTTTTTCTGGTGCAGTACTAAACCCTAAAGCGCTCAAAGAATTAATTCCCAATTATTTAGAACTGGGCTGCCCGCTAGATTCAGAAGTTAAAAAAGATGCGGTGTATTACTTAAGTCAGAAATCAGCTTTTAAATTACCGATTACTCCACCGCCATTTCATAACATTGGCCATTCGATTATTTCACTTTCAAAATTTAATCGTTGGTTAGCTTCGCAATGTGAAGCCAAAGGCATCAATATTTTCCCGGGCTTTGCGGCGGTTGAAGCACTTTATGAAGGGGATAAAATTGTCGGCGTCAGAACTGGTGATAAAGGCCGGGATAAAGAAGGTAACCCTAAAGCTAATTTTGAGCCGGGATTAATTCTGAAAGCAAAAACAACAGTTTTTGCTGAAGGCACACGCGGAAGTTTATTTAAACAAGTTTCAAAAAAATTAAATCTACGCAACGGAAAAAATCACGAAGTATTCGAAGAAGGCGTTAAGGAAATTATTCAAATGCCGACAGGCACTGTTGAAGCAGGCCAAGTGATTCACACCATGGGTTACCCGCTAAATAAATCAATTGGTGGAACTTTTATTTATACAATTCCAGGTGATAAAATCATTTTAGGTCTTGTGGCCTATTTAGATTCAAATGATCCAATGTTAGACCCACATCGTGAATTGCAAAAACTGAAAACTCATCCATTTATTGCCAATCTGGTCCAAGGTGGAAAAGTGATTGCCTACGGTGGTAAAACTTTACCAGCCGGTGGTTGGTATTCAATGCCGAAACTTTTTGGTGATGGTTGGATGGTTTGCGGTGATTCAGCCAGTATGGTTGATGTGCAAAAACTTAAAGGTATCCATTTAGCGATGAAATCAGGAATGGCTGCCGCCGAAACTGCTTTTGATGCGATTAAGTCCCAAGATTTTTCAAGTACAGCTTTGAAATCTTATGAAGAAAAAATTCATAACTCTTTTGTAAAATCTGAACTTTACCGCGTTAGAAATTTTCATCAAACTTTATCTAAAGGCTTTATAGCTTCTTTACCGTTGATTGCTTTGCAAGAAATCACTGGTGGACGTGGATTATTTGATAATATGAAATCCCACTGCGATGCTTATACAACAAAATCTGTTAAAGAGGTTTGGGGTGTTGAAAACGGCTTTTCAACCCCAGAAAACAAGCTTCCAAAGGCTGACGGCATCCTTATGTTTGATAAATTGGGTAGTGTTTACTTAACGGGGACAAGCCACGATGAGGATTCTCCGAACCACTTGTTGCTTTTAAACGGTGATATCTGCCGCGAGCAATGCCAACCTAAATTTAACTCGCCCTGTGTGCAGTTTTGCCCTGCCAGCGTCTATGAAATGCTTCCCTCAAAGCTGGATAGCACCAAGTATGATTTACAAATTAATTATACGAACTGTATTCACTGTAAGACTTGTGATATAAAATGTCCTCACGAAAATATTGATTGGACTGTGCCCGAAGGCGGCGGCGGACCAAAATATATGGAAACATAAAACAATAATAATGGTTTGAACAGCAATGGAAGTTCAAATCATCCAAGATAAAAGGAGATCTTTATGGCAAGATTTTTTGCGTCATGTCCGATCGGGTTCCCCGATTTAGTCGAAGCGGAATTAAAACAATTAGGTTTAAAAACTTTTGAAAAAACCATCGGCGGAGTCGTTTTTGATTCCAACTGGGCCGGGGCTTATAAGGCTAATTTACATTCGCGTTTTGCCAGTCGTATTTTAAAACCACTTTTAGATTTTCCTGCCTACAATGCTGATGATCTTTACAATAACGTGCGTAAGCATGATTTCACAAAATACATTAAGCCTGATCAAACGATGACTGTGGATGCGACAATCAAAGATTGTAATATTCCTGATCAACGATTTTTAGCCATGAGAGTTAAAGACGCGATCGTTGACCAATTCAGAGACAAATTTAATATTCGCCCTGATGTTGACAATAAAAATCCAGATTTAAGAATTCATATCAAAGGTTATAAAAATCAATTTCATATGGCTTTAGATACGTCAGGTGATTCTTTATTTATGCGTGGCTACCGTACAAGAACAGGGGAGGCTCCGCTCAAAGAAAACCTTGCAGCTGGTATGATTGGTTTATCTGAGTGGGATCAGAAATCAGCTTTAACAGATTTGTTTTGTGGATCTGGAACTTTATTAATCGAAGCCGCTATGCTAGCAGCCAACATGGCGCCAGGTATTCACCGCGAAAGTTTTGGTTTTATGAATTTAATGGATTACGATGCTGACGTGTGGTCACAAATTGTTGAAGATGCAGAAGCTCTAGAAAAAGACGTTCTTGATTTCAAACTTTTTGGTTTTGATCACGATAAAAAAGTTATTCAAATAGCCAAAGATAACGCGCGTAATGCTGGTGTCTTAAAATTTATTGATTTCAAAGTTAGCCCTATCGCAATTACGGAAGCTCCTGCAGAAACAGGCACGATTGTTTGTAATCCACCGTACGGGGCGCGTATCGGCGATGAAGATAATTTAAAAGATGTGTACCGTGATTTAGGTTTTACTTTAAAAAATCGTTTTCAAGGTTGGGATGCTTGGATTTTATCAGGCAATAAAGAATTACTGAGTGAAATGAAATTAAAATCAACACGCAAACATTTCTTAATGAACGGAAGCATCGAATGCCGCTTCTTAAAATATGAAATGTACACCGGCAGCAAGAGAACTCCTGCTGCGGCAACTGTGGCGAAGACAGTTGTTGAGTAGACTATGATTAAAGGGATTGATGTGGTGTATATACATACGCCAAATAAAAAACTTGCTGACTGGTATGAATCAACATTAGGTCTAAAAAAATCTTATGGCGATTCCAGTTGGCAGTCTTTTGAGACTCATGGTGAATCAAGATTTGGTTTAGACTTTATTTCTTACCCAAGCTCAACAGTTCAAAAACAATCTGTCGTAATTAGTTTTGCAGTCGATGATATTCATGCTGCTGTTGAAAGCCTTGCGCTGAAAGGGGTTCGTTTTTATCCTGACAATGATAAAACGAAAACCATTTTTGATGTAGGTCCTTCATTGGTGGCGACTCTTGAAGATCCAGATGGTAATTTTATACAGTTATCTCAGAAGAAATAATTAAAAAGTGAACTTATCCAGATGGTTAAATCCATGAGACCCGAAACCTCACGGATTTTAAGTCCGACCTAGACTTTAGTAGCTTCAATGTACGGTTGATGAGCCACGAAATCGAGATTACTAAGACAGCAGATCTTTAAGCAGCTTTAATATTTTAATAATCTGATAAATCAGACCTAAAATGATTAAAGTCCACTTATACAAACGACGATATATCCTACTAGTTGGGTAGAGTATATACGACATTGCGAACCTCCTATCGTAAGTGAGGTTCTGGGTCTCATAAGACCAAGCTGGATAAGTTCAGTTTGGTCTTATGCATTTTAAGGGCTAAGTTTTCAGAAGATATATTGGTTCTGAAAACGGCTTTTCGGATTTATAAAAAACTAAATCGGTTTATAAACACCAAAATAAGCAGCAACGATAAATATCGCTAACATCGCGAAATACAAAGGCCAGCCGATCTGGCCTTTTCTTTTTAATAATGCAATGAAGCCGCCGAAGATCGCCCAGATCACAAGTTTTACATAAACCCAGCTAGGCATTTCGCGAACTAAACCTAAACGGGCCAATAATCCAAATCCGCTGACTAACATAAATATTAAACCTGTACCATGCGTGATAAAAGCAAATGATTTTACTTTACCAGATACGCCGTGACCCGCCCATGTTAGTGCGAACATTCCCACAAGACCTGATACCAGCATAAATATTCCAACTAAGTGAAGTATTTTATAAATTTCGTAAGGCATTTGATTCTCCTTTGATTGTTGTTATTTTATTCTTCTGTAAGACCTAAATGTTTTATTATTTTTAAAATTTGTTTACGCATTTCTGGAAGTTTTCCCATCGTCGACATAATTTTTAAATTTGATTTGTGATCTGTTGCCGGAAAACCGCCGTAGACACCTGATTTTTCAATTGTGCTGGTCACTGCCGTTCTAGCTGTTAAAATCACATTGTCGGGAATTTGGACATGACCGTTGACGTGGACTCCACCGGCAGTCATTAAGTTTTTTCCAATTTTTGTAGACCCTGCAACGATAAACCCTGCAGTGATTAAAGCATTGTCACCGATTTCACAATTGTGAGCGATGTGTATAATGTTATCAAATTTAGAACCTTTTTTAATTCGCGTATCTGTTAGGGCTGCACGATCAACAACGCAGTAAGATCCGAATTCACAGTTGTCTTCGACAACAACGCGACCGATTTGAGAAATTTTATGATGTGTTCCTGTTTTGTCAGTAAAAAAACCAAAACCATCAGAACCAAAAACAGTTTGCGGGCCGATGATACAATTGTTGCCGACTTCGCAGTTGAAGCCCACAAAAACATGAGATGATAAAACGGTGTTTGCACCGATGTGAGCTTGATTTTCAATAACAGAATGTGATCCGATGATTGCGTTATCGCCGATAACACAATTTTCACCAATCACAGCAAAAGGTTCGATTGTTATATTTTTTCCAAGTGTTGCCGTTTTTGCGATATAAGCTGACGGGTGGATTCCTGAATTAATTGAAGTTTTTAAATTAAATAATTTGAAAACTTGGCTCATGGCTTCGGAAATATTTTGTGTTGTCCAAAGACCATGATTCGGTTTTATTTTTTTTGAAACATCATTGAGTATTTTTTCTGTGATAATAAAGTTTTGAACGCCGTTAGCTTGTGCGAGATCAAACAATTCAACAGACTGAGCAAAGATCAGAGAGCTTTCGGTGGCATTGGCTGGAGGTAATATTTGATTAAGTACGGAATTACTTTTTTGAATCGCATTCAGACATGAAATACCATTTAAGCTTTCTGTTTTGATGGCTATTTGAGGCTTCTTTTGTAAACTCATGACCGTAGAGTAATGCTTCGCAACAGAAAAGACAGCATTTTACTTGTCCGAGACATGCCGCAAGATATACATAGTAATTATTGTTTTTGACTAAGGAGTCCTATGGCTAAGGCTAAAAAACCAGTTGCTAAAGTAGCAGCAAAGAAACCAGTTGCTAAAGTAGCAGCTAAAAATGCAGCTAAAAAGGCTCCAACAAAGCCTGCTAAGGCTGCAAAGCCAGTTGCTAAAGTACCAGCGAAGCCAGCAGCGAAACCTGCACCGACTAAGCCAGTTAAAGCGGCAGCTAAGCCAGTTGTTAAACCCGAACCCATTGTTAAGACGCCAGTTAAGCTAGCAGAGCCCAAAAACGAACCGCAAGAACCTAAAGATCAGGGTGATTTGTTGATTGAAAAAGCCAAAGAAGAAATGGCTTCAGTTAACGCCGACGCTAGACAAGCTGAAAAAGCCAGCAAAGTTAAACCCATTAAAATTGAACGTGGTAATTTGACAGATGAAAAAGCAAAATGGCAAGAGCTGAACAAGCGTTATGGAAAAGATAAGGCGCAGCCCTATAAAATGACAGATATTTTTGAATCAATGAAGCCTGTACAACACAAAATTTTAGGATGGGGCTTTGTTTTAACGAATGAGAATAATCGACTTGAAGTTCTGTTTGAAAACGGAATAAAAATGTTGATTAGTAACTATAAGCCCTCTTAAAATATTTCTGCATGTCAAAAGATGATTTAGTACAGTTAGATGGAAAAGTGGTCGATGCTCTGGCAGGTGGACTTTACAAAGTCGAGCTAGAGTCTAACAAAGTTGTGGTGAGCGCCAAACTTTGTGGGAAAATGCGAAGATTCAATATTCGAATTGTTGTAGGTGACAGAGTGAGTATTGGCGTTTCTCCGTACGACCCAACACATGGTCTAATCATGTATCGTCATAAATAATCAACTTATAACAATGGACACGTAACGGAGTTTCAATGGTCGATCAAGCGTTATTAGCTTACTTAAATCGTATTATCACAGGTGTTGCACCTAAATCTGCTTTAGCCGTTTTAGAATTAGCCGCTGAGGGAGCAACAGTTCCATTCATCGCGCGTTACCGAAAAGAAAAAACGGGAAACTTGGACGAAGTTCAAATTCGTGCCGTTATCGAAGGCAATGATAACTACCAAGAAATTGTTAAACGTAAATCTTTTTTAATTAAAGAAATTGGCGAACAAAAAAACTTAACGTCTGAAATTCAAAAACGGATTGAACTTTCTTGGGATCTAAACGAACTTGAAGAAATCTATAAACCATTCAAGAAAAAGAAAAAAACAAAAGCCACTATTGCCAGAGATGCGGGTTTAGAGCCTTTGGCAAATTGGATTTGGGATATTGGCCACGGTGTTGCTAAAGACGCAACAACGATGGAAGTGAAAGCTAAATCATTTATTAACCCTGATATGAAAATAGTGACTTATGATGACGCCTTAAAAGGGGCTCAAGATATTTTGGTTGAAAAAATTGCCAATGACGTAGCGCTTCGAGCAAAAACAGTCCAAAATTATTTTGATAAAGGACTTATCGCATCTAAAGCGGCTAAAGGTTACAAACCGAATTCTAAATATGAAATGTATTCTAAAGATTATTCCGACACTGTTAAAAATCTTTTAGAAGAAAAAGCATCCCACAGATATATGGCGATGAAACGTGGTTGGGAAGAAGAAGAATTAACTGTAGAAATCACTGCTGAAGATGACATGTTGTTATCAAGCTATGAAAAATTTGCGACAACAGTTAGTGATAATGCTATTTCAACTTACCTTAAAGAATCCGCACGACTGGCTTTAAATGTATATGTCATTCCTTCTGTTAAAAATGAAGTGCACGCAAAATTAAAAGAAAAATCAGATGAACATGCAATTAAGGTTTTCACTGAAAATGTTCGCCGTGTATTATTAGGATCGCCTTACGGCCCTAGATGTGTTTTAGGGATTGATCCAGGTTTACGCACAGGTTGCAAAGTGGCCTTGGTCGATAAAGCGGGGAATTATGTTTCTCATACAGTGATGTACACATTAGGTGATAATGCTGAACAGATGGCTAAAACTTTAATAGGTGAAGTCACCAAACAAATTAAAATTGAAGCGATTGCAGTTGGTAATGGAACTGCAGGACGCGAAACAGAAATATTTTTGAAAAAAATTATCAAATCCTTAGGAAAAGAAGATATTCCTGTGATCATGGTGAATGAATCAGGGGCGTCAGTGTATTCAGCCAGTGATGTAGCCAGAGCTGAATTTCCTAATTTAGATGTTACAGTTAAAGGGGCGATATCAATTGCCCGAAGACTTCAAGATCCGTTAGCGGAACTTGTAAAAATTGATCCAAAATCAATCGGCGTTGGCCAGTATCAGCATGATGTGAATCAATCCCACTTGAAAAAAGGCTTAGAAGCCGTTGTCGAAAGTTGTGTGAATAACGTGGGTGTTGATGTGAATACAGCCTCATCATCATTGTTAGCACATGTTTCTGGTATCGGGCCGGGATTGGCCACATCAATCGTTGATTATCGTAAAAAGAATGGTCTATTCACTGATCGTTCAGAATTAATGAAAGTTCCAAGATTCACAGGTAAAGTTTTTGAACAAGCTGCGGGATTTTTAAGAATTTTAAATGGTAAAGTCTTTTTAGATACAACCGGTATTCATCCTGAAAGATACAGTGCAGTTCGGGATATGGCTCAAGATTTAAGTGCGAATATTCAAGAATTGATTGGTGATGGTGCTAAAAAACTTTTACAAGCTAGAACTAAATGGGCCTCAATTGTTGGTGAATTTACTTTTGATGATATTGTTAAAGAATTAGAAAAACCAGGTCGTGATCCACGCGATCCATTTAAAGTATTTCAATTTCGCGAAGATATATTTGAAGTTAAAGATCTTAAAGAGGGAATGATTTGTCCTGGGATCGTGACAAACGTGACGAATTTCGGTGCGTTCGTAGATATTGGTGTTCATCAAGATGGGTTAGTGCATATTTCTGAATTAGCGCATAAGTTTGTTGAAGACCCTCGAAAAGTTGTTAATCCTGGCGACCAAGTCATGATTAAAGTTATGAAAGTTGATGCCAGCAAAAATCAAATTTCATTAACAATGAAATTAGAAGCAACAACTGAGCATAAAACATTTCGTGATACGAAAGAATCAAGAGCAGCACAATCAGCGCAAGGTGACAGAAAACCACAGAGTGGTCATAAGCCGACAGGCGGCAGTGGTAGCAGACCACATCAGCCAAACGCACGACCAAACGAAAGATCGCAGTCAAGTGGTGGTGGCGGTAGTTTTGGTGGCGGTAAGCCAGCTGGATCGCCATTTAACAATCCGTTTGCAGCTTTAATAAATAACAACAATAATAAAAAATAATAACGTACTACATGTACAGGAGATTCACATGGCATTAAAAATGGGTGGCAAAAAAAAATCGGCTAAAAACAAAAGTGCTCGTCATAAAGCAAAAAGATTAAGTAAGAAAAAAAGAATGACAAAAGCAAAAACGAAATAGTTTTTGAAAACAAAAAATATTTACGTCATCAGACACGGTGAGACCGATTGGAATCGTGATAAACGATTCCAAGGCTCTACCGATATCCCCTTAAATGAAACAGGCCGCGAACAGGCCTTGTTGCTTATTCCTGCCATGAGTGAATTAAAAATTGAAATCGCTTATTCAAGCCATCTTGTCAGAGCCCATGAAACGGCTTTGATCGCAATTCAAGATTTAAGATTGTCGATTGTCAAAGATGAACGATTTCAGGAAACCAATATTGGTGAAGCTGAGGGTTTAACGTTTGATGAAATCAATGAAAAATTCGGTGTTAATGGAATTGAAAAATGGCGTTCTTATGAAGAACGTGATCTGGATTTCAAATACAAAAATGGCGAATCAAAGCGCCAGATGATGGTGCGTGTTCGTCAAGCTATTCTAGATGTAGCACAGACAGCTCAGTATCAAAATATTGCCATCTTTGCCCATGGTATGGTGATGCGTGGATTAACTTTTGCCTTTAAGCAAGGTGTCCCTTGGGACTTATCTCTTTTTTCAAATGGTTCAATACACCACTTTGTATGGGACGAAAAACGTCCTGAGTATTTAAAATATAACGGCAAAATCAATTAAATTTGGTTCTAGCAAGCATCAAGTTTGCACTATTGAAGTGTAGACTGCGAGGGTTTGTATATGTCTCATTTTAAGACGATTTTTATATTTACAATTTTGGTGCTGACAACAGAATTAGCAGCAGCAAGTTCATTGAAAAAATGTTTCTTAGCTGATAATGGCTCAAGCAAAGATTCAGAGATCACAAACTGTATTAATAAAAATGTCTTACCAGTTATGGGTGTAAAATCAGAATTAGATTATAAAAAATATAGCGAAAGACTTTATCAAGCTTACGAATTAAACGCTGAAGACATTGAAAAATACAGTTTTTACAAACACTACTTTATGAATGAAGGCCTGCAAAGATTAGAAGTCGTTGATGAACGTCTCGATCAATCAGCAAAACCTTTTACAAAATACAATGTGCAACTTGAAAGAAATTTACAAGCTGCGGTTGATTTTGTGGCTTATTTTCATATGCGAAGCTTTGGGCGCAAGAACAGTCTACTTTTTGGTTTTAACCGCGTTGAAATCACATCGAACAAAGCCAATAACAATGAAGGTCTATTAGCATTGGCGGAAAATACTTTAAGAATTAATTTACCAGAAAATGTTAAAGTTGATTTCAAAATGTTAGAAAAAACTTGGAATTCAGGCGATGTCTTACTAGCAAAAAATATTGCGAAATTGCCTCGTAGAACATTAAAAATTATGAATTTTTTTGGCGGCGGACTTAAAGAAGATTTAGGTCTTAAAGTTTTAGAACACTGGGATATAATTAACCCGCTATCAGATTTTAGACTTAAATTGCATGCACTTTACTTATCGAAATCTAAATCAACTGTCCAAGGCATACAGAATCTGAATTCAGCAGCTTTTGTTAATTATATTAAAACAAATTTTAAATCTGATGTGAATCAATTGTCTGATGAAGAAATAGCCAACATTCAAAGTCAGTTAATGAATGTTCTGCAATCTTCAGATCAAGTGGCCAGTGCTTTTGATAGTTTATTTTCTAAACAGCAAAAAGGAAACGATATTCACATTATAAATCGATCAGCTTTTCTGTGTTTAGTGAAAGTTTCAAACAGCCATGTGATCAAAGTGAGTTGGGACGAATCAGACTTTGCAGGATCAGTAAACCAAACCATGACAAAAACAGATATTACAATTAAAGATCACGAAATCAAAGTCACTAATGCTCAAAACAAAAATGTGCATATTGTGAATGATAAAACTAAATTTGGTCTTGTCTGCGTTGATACCAATGACAACGTGAATGTGGATTTAAATGGATTACTTAGTTTGATTCAGAAAAAAATGAATCAAAAGTCTTTAATCAAAATGGGTTGGAATAATCTACAAAGACTTTAGTTATTTGCTAGATATTATTTTTTCAACGATTTCACAAAAGCCATCACCAGAATCCAAAGATGAAATATATTGTGGCAGGTGTTTCATCTTTGATGAAAATTCTTTAATGTTTGCTACACCAAAAGTATGTCTAAAATTTTCAAACAAGGGCTCATCATTAGGCGAATCGCCAATATAAACACATTGATCTAAAATTTGCTGGTCATCTAGGCCAAATTCTTTTTTCAAAACTAATTTCGCCGTTGTGACTTTGTTGAAGTCTCCAAACCAGCCATTCACATGAATTGAGCTGACTTTGGCTGTGGCGCCGTGCTTTTTAAAAAGGCTGACGATTTTTTGAATATCAGATTCTGTTAGTTTAGGGATATCTTCACAAAAATCGATGGCTAAATCATGAACACGGCTGAATTGATCTGCGGAGACGCGGGCTTTTGGAATTTCCTTAAGCACTTCGTTTTTAATCAATTCTAGTTTTTTTTTATTTTTTTCAATTTCAGTTTCTGAATGAAAGTTCCACCGAATCATTTTGTTTTGATGGTAGCGGTAGTAAAGGCCGCCATTTTCGCCGATCACGGTATCCACTGGCCAAAACCTGGCAATCATGTCGCACCAGCCAGCGGGTCTGCCTGTGACAGGGATCACAAAAAAATTATTTTGCTTTAAGTTCCAAAGTGCTGAGTAAGCCTTGTCAGATAGTTGGCCTTTTGTCGTGATTGTGTCATCAATATCAGTCAGCACGAATCGAGTTTTTTGATTAAATTCATGAAGTGATTTCATGTGCGTTCGGCCTTTTGACTAATCATGTTACAAAAAAGTCGAGTTTAACTTTTTTTAAAAGAGGTTGTTTTTTCTGTGTAGTCGCCCCATATAATATAGTCATTCGCTATAAAGGATATCTCATGGCTAAAAAAACTGCAACATCTGAAGACGCAACATTAAGTTCAGGCATCAAGCTTGTGATCGTCGAATCGCCAACTAAAGCAAAAACAATCCGCAAATTTCTAACAAAAGATTATATTGTTGAATCTTGCATGGGACATATTCGGGATTTGCCTCAATCATCAAAAGATATTCCTGAAAAAGTTAAAAAAGAAAAATGGGCCCAGCTAGGTGTCAATGTAGATAAAAACTTTGAACCTTTGTACTGCGTTCCTAAAGATAAAGCCAAAGTCATAAAAAATTTAAAAGAAAAACTAGAAGAAGCTGATTTTTTATTTCTCGCAACCGATGAAGATCGTGAAGGTGAATCAATCAGTTGGCATTTGCAAGAGGTCTTGAAACCTAAAGTTCCAACGAAACGAATGGTTTTTCACGAGATCACTAAAGATGCCATTTTAAAAGCATTAAAAGACACCCGAGAGATTGATTACAATTTAGTTCGGGCACAGGAAGCCCGTCGTATTTTAGATCGTCTTGTGGGTTATACAATATCGCCATTACTTTGGAAAAAAGTTGCCTACGGATTATCTGCAGGCCGCGTACAATCTGTGGCTGTAAAACTTATTGTCGAGCGTGAAAAAGAGCGAATTAGATTTAAAAAATCAAATTACTACGGATTAACAGCTCACCTAGAAAAAAATAGCGAAAAATTTGAGGCTAAAATTTTATCAGTTGATCAAAAAAGAGTTGCTACGGGTAAAGATTTTGATGGCTTAACAGGCCAGTTAAACGCGGGTAAAGATTTATTAGTTATCAATGAAGCGTTAGCCAATAATTTAGCAAATAATTTAGCAAAAGCCCAATGGATAGTGACAGAAGTCGAAGAAAAACCTGTCACCAGAAGACCGACGGCTCCGTTTATTACTTCATCATTGCAACAAGAGGCGAATAGAAAATTAGGTATGACGTCTCGTGAAACCATGCAAGTCGCACAAAAATTATATGAGCAAGGTTTTATCACCTACATGAGAACAGATTCGACATATTTGTCTGAGGAGGCTTTGAAGGCAGCCAGACAGTCGATTAAAAGCAAATACGGCGCAGATTATTTACCACCAGCACCAAGAACTTACGATAACAAAAAAGTTAAAGGCGCACAGGAAGCTCATGAATGTATTCGCCCAGCGGGGACAACATTTCAAGATCCTGATGAAACAGGTCTCGTTGCACAGCAATTAAAATTGTATGATTTGATTTGGAAAAGAACAATGGCTTCACAAATGACTGATGCCAGACAAAAACAAGTCTCTGCAAAAATTTCCGCAGAAGGTGCCGCTGAAAAAGTTGTTTTTAATGCCACAGGCACAACGATCGAATTTCCGGGATTTTTACGCGCCTACGTTGAAGGCAGTGATGACCCTGAAGCTGATTTAGAATCACGTGAAGTTCGACTGCCACAATTAAAAAAAAATGATTCATTAAAACAAAATCAATTAGAACCGACAGCGCACGAAACAAAACCACCAGCGCGTTTTACTGAGGCATCATTAGTACAAACAATGGAAAAAGAGGGCATTGGCCGGCCTTCGACATACGCCAGCGTTATTGGTACAATCGTTGATCGTGGTTATGTTCGCAAAGCTGGAAATGCCTTAGTTCCTACATTTACAGCGATGGTTGTTTCAAAATTATTATCTCGTTATTTGACCCAGTTTGTCGATTTAGGGTTCACATCTGAAATGGAACAATCGCTGGATCATATTGCTGAAGGTGATTTAAATTGGGAAAAATATTTAGGCAGTGTTTACAATGGTGACAAGGGACTTAAGGCATTAGTTTTAACTCAAGAAGGTAAAATTGATCCAGAAGAAGCCCGCTGTATAAAACTTGAAGGTTTAGATAATTATGAATTTCACGTTGGTAAATATGGTGCTTATGTGAAAACTAAAAAGGGTGAGGAATCTTTTAGTGCATCGATTCCTGATGCAGAAGCACCGGCAGATGTGACATCTGAGCAAATCGAAAAATTAATCGAACAAAAAATTAAAGGTGCTGATTCATTAGGTATCGACCCTAAAACCCAAAAGAAAATTTATGTTCTCAATGGTCGCTACGGCGCTTACGTTCAGTTGGGTGAAAATGATGACAAAGAAATCAAAAGGTCGTCGTTGCCGCCAGGAATGGAACCAACTTCAGTCGATTTTCCGATGTCTTTAGAAATTTTAGCTTTACCAAAATCATTAGGTCTTCACACGGACACAAAAAAAGATATTAAAGCTGGCGTTGGAAGATTTGGGCCCTATATTGTTTGTGATGGTGATTACCGATCAATTCCTAAAACAGAAACTGTTTTTACAATGAATTTAGAAAAAGCCATGGGGCTATTATCATTACCTAAAAAAGGCCGCGGTAAAGCGGCGCCGCTAAAAGAATTCGGTAAACACCCTGGTCATGATATTGAAGTTCAATTATTAAATGGACCGTATGGGGTTTACATTAAAGCTGGAAAAACCAATGTCAGTCTTCCGGAAGGAATGACTGCCGAGCTCTTAACTGCTGAAAAAGCATTTGATCTGATTTCTGAAAAAATTGGTGAAGGCGCTGTTAACAAATCATCAAAGAAAACTGTCAAAAAAACTACGTCTAAAAAACCAGCAACAAAAAAAACTGTGTTAAAAAAGAAAAAATAAAAAATGGTAGATCAGAATAAAAAAGGACAACTTGAACTAGGAGAAACACGAGAGCGCGAGCCCGATCGCAACTTGCATCGTGGTGGCCGAAGTTTTTACTTTTTTGATTTTGATGACAACATTGCTTTTTTGACAACTCCATTGATTCTTTTTAATAAAAAAACCAAAGATGAACTATTGTTATCCAGCAGTGAATGGGCTTTGCACCATCAATCGATTGGGAAGTCTGGTCTCTATGAAGACTACGAAATAAATTGGGATGAAATTTCAGGAACGTTTAGATGTTTCAGAGATGTTCAAATTTCTGAAGTTGAAAAAATAAATGGTCAAAAACAACCTTTTGTTCAAGATATTGCTTCAGCTTTGGGGTTCCCAGATGTGCAGTGGAAAGGCCCATCTTGGGATTGTTTTTATCATGCAGTATTTAATCAGCGCCCGATATCAGTGATCACGGCTCGTGGTCATTCTGATGTGACATTACGTGCAGGTATTTATGAATTTGTTAAATCAGGCTATTTACCAATGGAGCCCAATTACTTAAGTTTGTTTGCATGTAGTAACAAACAAACACGACAAAGTTTTGGTGATGCTGATTTTAAAATGTCGACGCCAGAATTAAAACAAAAAGCGATCAGAGCCTCTGTAGAAAAAGCGATCGAAGTTTATGGTTACAGTCATCATCATCGTTTTGGGATGAGTGATGACGACCCAAAAAACATACAATTAATTGTTGAGGAAATGGCCAGACTAAAGTCGAAATATCCAGAGATGTCATTTTTTATGATCGAAACACACGGTGGGGATTTCATTAAACATGAAGTTTCTCAGCATGGTCTTATGACACCACTTGTAAATGACTCAGTCGTGCAGCTGAGTTTATTTGATCAGTTATCCAGACAAAAGACCTAGTGCTGCAATTAGCCTCCACTTCAAATAAGTCTGCGCATATAATTATGACTACCTAACACGTAAGGAAATCGAAATGAAATTGAAGGCATTACTTTTTAGTTTATTGGTCGTAGTTGCTCATCATGGGCAAGCTCAAGTTTTTGATTTTAATAAATCATTAGATTGCAATTGGGTTGACCCAATACAATCTGCTTTTTTAGCGAATCATTTAACATATAAAAACAAAGATGCTGTTTTAGAAGCTCGGGTCATTGAACAGTATATTAAACGTCAAGATCCTGCTAAAATTTATTTACTTCAAGATGATATTGAAAAAATTAAATCATCAATGAAAAATTTATTTACAGCCTTAGATAAAAAAGACTGTAAATTTATTAATGAAGTTCAAAGCTTAGTTGTGCAAAGAATGACTGAAAGAACTGAATACGTTAAAAAATTCTTAGGTAAAGATTTTGTTTTTAACAAAGAAACTGAATTTATTTACGATCCAAATCAAAAAAGCTTTCCAAAAACAAACGCAGAAGCAGAGTCTTTTATTTCAAAATATATTCAGTTTCAGGTCGCAAATTATATAGCAACTGATATTAAAACAGATGAAGCTAAAGCCCGTGTTATTAAAAATTACGAAAGAAATCTTAAACGAATTAAAGATACAAAATTTGATGATCTTGTTTCAAATTATTTAAACTCATTCGCAGGAGCACTTGATCCACATTCAACTTTTTTTAGTCGTGATTTCTATGAAGATTTTAACATCGACATGAAACTGAAATTAGAAGGTATCGGCGCAACTCTTTCTCAAGATGATGGATTTACTACAGTTGAAGCTTTAGTCACTGGCGGAGCTGCGGCAAAATCAGGTCTGTTAGAACCAAAAGATAAAATCGTTGCAGTTAGTAAAAAAGACGGAAAAATGGAAAATGTTGTCGACATGGATTTAAAAGATGTTGTGAAGTTGATCCGTGGACCCAAAGGCACAAAAGTGACTTTGTCTGTTTTACGTAAAGAAGCTACAGGAAATAAAAAATTTGATGCAGAATTAACCCGAGAAGTGATTTCATTAGAAGATAACGCGATCACAATTTACTATCAAGATCGCACGATCAATGGTGAAAAGAAAAAAATTGGGATTATCAATTTTCCGTCCTTCTACGCTGATTCAAATAAAGGTGGAAAAACATCCTCTGCTGATATGCGCCGTGTTTTGGCTGAAGCAAAAGCTAAAAAAGTTGACGGTATAGTTATCGATTTATCAACTAATGGTGGTGGTTCATTAGACGATGCTGTCAAAATCGGTGGTATGTTTATTAAAACAGGTAACATTGTTAAACAAACATCACGTCGTGGCAGTGAATCTGCACTAGCAGACACTGATGAAAAAGTTGATTGGGACGGACCAATCGTTGTTTTAACTTCGCGTGTATCGGCCTCAGCTTCAGAAATTCTTTCTGGCGCATTAAAAGATTACAACCGTGCGGTTGTTGTGGGTGGAGATCATACTTACGGTAAAGGCAGTATTCAAACAGTTCTACCAATTCCTGGGGAATTAGGGGCTTTGAAAGTTACAATTGGAATGTTCTTTATCCCAGGTGGTTATTCAACACAGCATAAAGGTGTTGATGCAGATATAGTTTTCCCAAGCCCGTTTCATGTCGATGATATTGGCGAAAAAAGCATGGATTATTCTTTGCCGCCTAAAAAAATTAGTTCATTTATATCTAAAGACGCACAACCTACAGATGTAAAAGTACAATGGCTGCCCATTAAATCTGAGTGGATCAAAACTTTGAAACAAAGATCAGAAGCACGCATTTCTAAAAATGAGGAATTTAAAAAAATTGCTGATGAATTAGAAAAAACTAAAAAATTAGGTAAAACGATTAAAGTTTCTGATATCTTAAAAGACAAAGGCGAAAAAGATAAAAAAGTAAAAAAATCTCGTTATGGTGGCAAAGATGATAAAGAAAAAGAATTTCTTAAGCGTGCTGAAATCCAAGAAGCTTCAAACGTTTTAGCCGACTTAATTTTACTTGAAGAAGGTAAAGTTAAAGATTTAACAAAAGTTGTTATCCAGTAGATGAAGAAATTTTTCTTAAGTCTTTTAATAGTCGCGCAATTCACAAGTTGTGCGACTTCGCCTGAAGCTGCTGGAATCAGTGAGGAAGAAATTAACATCGAAGCTAACAAAGCTTACCAAGAAGTTAAATCAAAAGCTAAAATTTCAAATAATAAAGAATGGACTGCAATGGTTCAAAAAGTTTCAGAACGTATAGCTAAAGCTTCTGGAAAAAACTATCAATGGGAATATATTTTAATTGATGGACCTGAAGTAAATGCATGGTGTATGCCCGGTGGAAAAATTGCAGTCTACACAGGAATCATGCCTGTACTAAAAACGGAAGCAGCTTTAGCTGCAGTTCTTGGCCATGAAGTGGCTCATGCGACTTTACGTCATGGTTTACAAAACTATGCCAGAGCTAAACAACAAAATTATTATGGCTTAGCTATTGCGGGTGCATCTGCTATTGGTGGCGCGCTATTGTGCAAAACTGAAAAATGTAAACAGCTCAGTCAACTGGGCGGTATGGCTGCGGGATTTGGTTTAATGTTTTATCAAAGAAAATTTTCAAGAGCTGATGAAACAGACGCCGATCATGAAGGTCAGTTGTATATGGCGCGTGCGGGTTATGAACCTTCAGAATCGATTCGCCTTTGGGAAAGAATGTCTGCAAACAAAGGTGGTGCTGGCGGTCCAGAATTTATATCGACACATCCATCAGATGAGCGCCGTAAAGGTAATTTGTCCCAGTGGTTACCTGCAGCCCAAGCCGAATATCAAAATTCACCAAATAAATACGGCTTAGGCGCGACAATAAAATAACTAGATAAAATAATTTTAACTAAGCAGCTCGTAATCTTGCAATGCGATCATCTAAAGCTGGATGAGTCGAAAGCAAAGCTATAAATCCTTTTTTGCGATTCGAAATTTGCAAACTAGCCACGGGACTTTTTTCTTCTGGCGGTGGTGCAAATTCATGTTTCAAACGCTCCAAAGCACGAATCATTTTATCTTTTCCGCCTAGTGAAACTGCTCCAGCATCAGCACGGTATTCACGCTGCCGAGACACATAAGAAACAACAAACATGCCCAAGATATTAAAAATAATATCAAACACAATGGTCGCAAACATTCGAACCATAGGTGCGTTTTTTTCTTCAACATTACTAGCTAAAACATGTGCGGCAAGTCGGGCTAAGAACATCCCGAACGCATTCACAACACCTTGAACAAGTGTCATCGTGACCATATCACCGTTAGCAATATGTGCAACTTCATGGGCTAAAACGCCCTCGACTTCATCTTTGTTCATTTGTTTTAATAAACCAGAAGAAACAGCGACTAAGGAATTTGAACGACTTGGACCAGTGGCAAAGGCATTCATTTCTTGCCCTTGATAGATTCCGACTTCAGGCATTTTCGAAAGCTGAGCATTTCGCGCTAGGCGATAAACAGTTTGCACAAGCCACTGCTCTTCAGGATTTCTGGTGTCAGCATCAATCACTTCAACACCCATCATTTTTTTAGCCATAAACTTTGAAATGAAAAGCGAGATGAAAGCTCCACCAAAACCCCAGATTAAACAAAAAGCCGCCAGAGCGCCAACGTTAATGCCTTGTGCGCCAAGGTAAGGTTGGATTCCTAAGACTGAAATGATGACATTAATTGTAATCATAATCAGAACATTGATGATGATCATGAAACCGAATCTTTTAATAAAATTCATATTTGAACTCCTTGTCTTAGATACTAAGACGTATATAAATATGTAGCTTCTTTTATAAACGTCAAGTCGGTAAAAGTAAAGAATAACTGTGCTATAAATACTTAGATAAAGATTTCTCTAGGATTTCATAAGATAAAGGTTTTGTTAAATAATCATCCATACCTGAATCTAAACATTTTTCTTTATCGCCGACTAAAGCATGAGCTGTCAGTGCAACAATTGGAATGTGGCCAGATGATTTTTTTTCAAATTCGCGAATAGCAGAAGTGGCTTCAAATCCACTGACTTCAGGCATTTGAATATCCATAAAAATAAGATCGTATTTATGAGCTTTAAACATTTCAATTGCGACTCGGCCATTTTCAGCGACATCGACTAAATGACCTAAGCGATTTAAAAATGTGACTGTAATTTTTTGATTTATCAAATTGTCTTCGGCTAATAAGATTTTAAGCTGTTTTTTTTCGATTTTAAAATTTTTAATTTCATTTAAAATAAGTAAAGACTGATCAACAATAGACTGACTGGTTGCCTGAAGAGTCACTGTAAAAACAAATGTTGATCCTTGTCCAAGACGGCTATTCACATAAATAGCACCACCCATTAAATGGGCCAATTGGGCACAAATTGATAAACCTAAACCAGTGCCGCCATACTTTCGTGTTGTCGAACTGTCGGCTTGGTTAAATGCTAGAAAAATATCGTCCAACTTATTTTTCGGTATACCAACGCCTGTATCGATGACTTCAATTTTTAAATTAACGATATTGTCAGTGGACGATAAGACCAGAATATTGATTTTCACGTGACCTTTTGATGTGAATTTCATGGCATTGTTAACTAGATTCATAATGATTTGCTTGGTTCGCAGTGGGTCACCAAAAACATATTCAGGGATACCTTGATCAAAGAAGAATTCAAAATCAATACCTTTCTGAACGGCCACACTGCTGGATAACTTAAAAAAATCACTCAGTTCTTTTCTTAAACTAAAAGCGATATTTTCAAGATTTAATTTACCAACTTCAATTTTAGAAAAGTCGAGGATATCATTTAAAATTTTAAGTAATGTTTCCGCAGAACTTTTTAATGTCAGGATGTCACTTTGCTGGTCAAATGTTAATTCTGAATGTAATAAAATCTGAGTCATTCCTAAAATACCGTTTAAAGGCGTTCTTAATTCATGACTCATGTTTGCTAAAAATTCGCCTTTAGCACGATTAGACTCTTCGGCATTTCGCATGGCTTCGTTAAGAACTTTTTCTTTTTCTAAAGCTAAAACTCGTAATGATTTTGCTCGTTCATATTCGACGCAGGCTTCAATAGCTAAATCTAATTTATTCAAAATGGGCTCAAGAGCATGAGTTGTTTCCGCATTGATTTCATTTTGTTTTCTAATAATAAAAACTTCATAATTTTTGCGTACACGCCAATAGTAAAAGTAATTTTCATCAGAATTATTTTTACGATAATTGTCGATGTTGTCTAAAAACCATTTTTTTTGCGCAGTCGGGTAGTGATAAGAATCGTCTAGCTGCAATGGAGACTCATTTAAATGAAGCTCTTTTTCATTGCAAACTACATGAACGCTATGAATATGTAATTTTTGGGCCAACTGAATCATAAAGGCTTTAAGCATTTTTGATAGCTCAATGTGCATTCCGACAGACGAGGTCAGTTCGTACTTAAGACTTAGAATTTTTATATTTAGTTCATTATTTATTTTCATAGCCTGAGGTCAAAACCACATTGAACGATCGTTTTACTAAAAAATTCTAAAGGGTGAGCTCCATCACTGGCTATTTCACCCAGGCTAAAAACTCCGAAAACATTCTTTTCTTTTGCAATATCTAAAGTTGCAAGAATGCATTTATTATAACCATCACCTAAATAATGAAACCTATTGATGCAATCAATAACAAAAACACTTTGTATGCTTGAGTTTTTAATTAATAGGTTTTTCATTCCTTCGGTAGCAGCCTTGATAATATTTTTTTCAGTTCCAATAAGAACATAGATAATAGAATCTTCCGGAATATCGCCAAGACAAAGTAAGTTTTTGCCATCTGTAGAAATTGGGTCTCTAATAATGATAGTGCCGTCATATTTTTGAATCCCAACAGGGAGCTTGGCTGAATGATTGATCAAATTTTGTTGATTAATTTCAGAAGCTCCACTTTTTTTGACTATATTTGAATAAAAAGAAAAAGCATCGGTATAGTCGATTTCTAGAATTGAATTGTTAATAGATTTATTGACGATGTGCGGGCCAGAAAAAAGTTCATAGCCATGCTGTACGCTAGTATAGGCCGTGAACTTTGATTCTATAAGCAAAGCACAATCATAAAATAGATTTTTCTGTCCGAAAATACATTTTGAACGTCCTGTTGTGCGACCAGCGCCACCGCCAAGGTAATTAATTTGCGCACCAAAATAATCGTAAAGTGAAGCTAATAGTACAGATATCCGCTGACTCATTCCATCGACCCAAATGACAAGGCTTTTACAAGCTACTAGTTTTTCAGCAGCTTTTTTTGCAAGTAAGTCTAAGTCAGTTTCAGAGCCAGAGATATTATGTATAAATTCGTACTTCAAAGCCACTTCATGTGGAATGAGTAAAAATCCTTTTTCTACAATTTTATCATTATACAAAAGCTGTGGAAAAATTCCACCAATGATATCAATTCCACTTTTTGCAAAAAGCTTCTGATAAGTCTCATCAGAAATAGGATTGTTTTCAGCCGCAAAAATAACAAGTGTCTCATAATGATTCGCTGATGCATTGATTTCTTGAATATGTAAGGCCAGTGACTCTTCGGTGCCTAATTCGTCTAGAATTGTCTGCATTTTATCTCCGTTCAGATAGCTATAATAGATCATTACATCTATTATAGCTCAAACAGTTCACGAGATATTAAATTTTATGTCAAGAATTCTTGACATAAAATTTAATTTTTTTTCTATATAAATAAGCTATGATTAAAGTGTGGTTAAGGAGGTACGTTTAATGAAAAAACCAAAGGTGCTTGTTGCTGATGATAGTGAAAGTTCAAGATTAATGGCTCAATATTGCCTGACTCAGTTAGGTTGCGAGAGTGATTTTGTTAACGACGGTCAGGAAACCTTAGACAAACTAAAAAAGAATCACTACGATTTAATTATAATTGATTGGAACATGCCGCATATGAGCGGACGTGAAACTTTGATTAAAGCTGAAGAGATTTTAAAGGACCTAAATCCTGATTTAACGTCTTACGTTTTGATTTACTCAGGATTACCTATGTCACATTTAAATATACCAATCAGTAAGCGTGTTCATGTCAGTGGATATCTTTCAAAAGAATTTTCACCACATAAGCAAATGATGGTTTTTAAGAAATATATAGATTTAGTTAATCGAGAGCGACAAAAGAAGAACGGGGAATCGGCAGCTTGAGTCAGTGGAATACAAAAATTTTAGATGAACTATTCGATATTGGTGGACAAGGTCTCGTTTTTGAGTTGATTCATCTGTTTACGGATGAATCAACTTCAATTGCAGAGAAACTAAATGATGCCGTGAAAGAAAACAAACAAGAAGTTTTAGGGCGGATTGCCCATAAACTAAAATCAAGCGCTGCAAGTTTAGGCTTGAAAGAGCTTTCAGAGCAATGCTTTAAGCTGGATACGAAGCACCGAGATGGTGTGCAAATAATATTTTCTGATGTTGAGTTAACGATCCAAAAAATTCATTTAAGTAAAAAATTATTGCAGGACTATAAAAAACAAAAAAGCTAAGCTATTTTTTTTGGTTTTCTTGTGACTGTACCTTGCAACACAAGTTGATAACCCCATGATCTAGCACTCACAAGTAAATGAGACTGATCGCCCATTTTTTTTCTCAATGAATAGACATGACTGTCAACAGTGCGATCTGTAATAGAAGCTTCGTTACCCCAGATTTTATCCAATAATTGTTGGCGTGTAAAAATTTGGTTTGGATTTTCCATAAAAAACTTTAAAAGTTGATATTCTTTAGGAGATAAATCAATTTTTAGAGCCGTTTTTTCACTGAGGATTTCAAAATACATTTGGTGCATTGATAGTCTGAAGTGACCGACTTCGATGTATTCTTGTCGGTGATTCAGTCTTTTCAAAGTGCGGCTGACCCGCATTTGCAATTCTAAAAAATTAAACGGTTTAACGATGTAGTCATCAGCACCCAAAGAAAAAGCCATCGATTTTTGAGAAATTTCACCATCGCCAGAAACGAAAATAACAGGAATGTTTTTTAAATGAGGATGCTTTTGCATTTCTTCAAAAACAAGAAAGCCATTTTCATCACCCAAGTGAATATCTAAAATCACTAAACTCCAATGTTTGTCGTGAACTGCTGCTAAAGCATCACTTAGGCCAGTAGCTATGGCAGGCGTGCCAAACTTACTAACAGCTTGAGATGCTATGTTTGCGCAAACTGCAGAATCGTCTACGATGAGAATATTCATAAATTGGACCTCATTTATGTAGCTTAACAAAACTTTAACAATAAAATATAAATTTTCTTAAGTCTGGCCCATTTTTGAATACATGATTTCTGCTGTCAAATTAGGCTTATGCGCAGCTTGTTAAAATTTCTTAGATAGCAAAAAATCAAAGGAATTTGCTATATTAGCCTCGATGAAAAATTCAGTAGACAGCCAAAACCAAGATTCCAGTCCATCATTTTCAGGACTATCGCCTAGCTTACTTATTGAGATGCATTCACATATGGTCAAATCTCGTGTTCTTGAAGAAAGACTCATCAAAATCTACCGAGCAGGAGAATCTTTTTTTTGGATCGGCGGACCCGGCGAAGAAGCTTGGGGCGTTCCGTTAGGAATGCTGGCTCGTAAAGGGCAGGGCCCGAAGTACGATTATCTTCATTTGCATTATCGCTGTTCACCAACAGTAGTTGCGATGGGATTAGATATGAAAGATTCGATTCGTTTAATGATGAATCGCTCAACGGATAGATCAACCGGTGGCAGAAATTTTTCAAATCACTTTAGTATACCTGAATGGAATATTGCTCCAGTGACTTCGCCACTTGAAGTTCAATATCCAATCGCATGCGGAACAGCTCATGTGCAAAAAAGAACGAAATCAAAAGCGATTACGATAGTGACCGGTGGAGACGCAGGAACTGCAGAAGGTGATTTTGCATCGACTTTGATTTTAGCTTCTCGTCGCGGTCAAGAATTACCAATGCTGATCACTGTGCAAAATAATAAATGGGGCATTTCAACTTCATATGAAGGTCAACACGGCGAAAACTGTATCGCTGACAGAGCAAAAGCTTTTAATATTAAATCATCAGTGATTAATGGCAACGACCCTGTTGAAGTGTATTTGGCACTTCAGGAAAATATGAATTACATCCGCGAAACAGGAAAACCTGCATTCATTGAAGCCATGGTTTCAAGACTGTATGGTCATTCATCGGCTAGTGGAGCAAATCCTGTATCTGAAGAAATTGACCCAGTGAAAAAATTTGAAGAGCGTTTGATTAAAGCGGGAATAATTACAGCCAAAGACAGTCAATTGATTTGGGAAAAATGTGAAGAAGAAGGCGTCAAAGCAGCTGAGATCGCAAGATCTGAACCAGTACCAACACCTGAAAGTGTATGGGATCATACTTTTGTTAATAATGAAAATGCAGACTGGAGAAAATTCTAATGGCTCACATGGCTCAAGCTGTCAGATTAGCTTTGCATTATGCAGAGACAAACTATGATTTAAAAGATGTTTTCGGCCAAGACGTGGGTGCTCCGCTTGGTGGGGTATTCACAGCTACTCAAGGTTTGAAAACAACATGGAATTCAACTTTAGATGAACGCGGTATTATTGGTATGGCCATGGGAATTGCTATGACTGGTGATCGTTGTGTCGCTGAAATTCAGTTTGCGGATTATATTTTTAACACAATAGATTTATTAAAAATTGCGGGAAATACTTTATGGTGCACGAATGGCCAATTTAATTTACCAATGACTGTGATGACTCCGGTCGGTGCAGGTATTCGCGGAAGCGTTTATCATTCACATTCATTTGATGCTTGGGCTTCGCGTTTAACTGGTTGGAAAGTCGTGATGCCATCTACACCATTGGATGCTTACGGTCTATTGCTATCATGTATTAAAGATCCAAATCCCTGTTTGTTTTTAAAACCCAAAGCCTTGATGCGTGTTCGTGGAGAAGAACTTATTCCCGGAGAACCACAAGACGAAAAAGAATTAAAAGCCATGATTGATGCACCCATTGGTGATCGATCAAAATGGCAAGCCCGCTGGCCTAAAGTTGAAGAGTATTTAGTTCCTATCGGCAAAGGTAAAGTTACACGTGCTGGTGAACAGATTTCTGTGATTAGTTATGGTCGGCATTTATTACTTTGTAATGAAGCAGCAGATCAGTTAGCCAAAGAAGGCTACTCAGTTGAAGTCATCGATTTACGATCCATATACCCTTATGACTGGACTTTGATTAAATCATCGGTCAAAAAAACGGGACGAGTATTGTTTGTGAATGAAGACACTGAAGTCACAAACTTTTGTGAACATTTATCTTACAGGGTTACGCAAGAATTATTTTATGAATTACTAGCTAGGCCGCAGGTTTTAGCAGGGAAAAATCTTCCGGGTATCGGGCTTCACCCGCACTTAGAAGACGCCAGTGTTCCGCAAAAACATGAAATTGTAGATGCGATCAAATCTATTTGTGCAGAAGTTCCCTAAAATGAATTATCCATTTGATAAATATAAACTGTATAGCGATGCAGTGCAGTCTCCACATACTGATGCTTTGTTTTATGAAACGACATACAAGGATGTATTTGGTTCATTGAAGCCAAAAATGAACTTGCGTGAAGATTTTTGTGGAGCCGGCGCAATCAGTTGTGAATGGGTTAAAAAAAATAAAAACTTTTACGCGTTTGGTTTAGATTTAGATACCGAACCAATGATGTATGGCCGCGAAAAATATATTTCTGAGTTAAAATCAGATCAGAAAAAAAGAATTGCTTTGATTCAAAAAAATGTTTTAGAAAAAAACTTACCGCATGCTGACATCAGTGTAGCTGTTAATTTTTCATATTTTATCTTTAAAGACCGTGGACTATTAACGAAATATTTTAAAAATGTTTTTAATTCATTAAATCACCGCGGGCTATTTCTTGTTGATGTCTTTGGCGGGACTAACTGCACTGATGCCATAGTCGACAAAACAAAACTCAAAAAGTTTACTTACTATTGGGATCAAAAAAGTTTTGATCCTGTTTCCAATAACGCTGAATTTGGTATTCATTTTAAGTATAAAAACAAAATGTACAAAAATGTTTTTTCATATGATTGGCGAATGTGGACTTTGCCTGAACTTAAAGAAATTATGCTGGAAGCTGGCTTTTCAGATGTTCTGATTTATTGGGAAGGTACAAACAGTCGCGGCGGTGGTAATGGAAAATTTACCACAGTCAAAAAAGGTGAATCTTGCCTAAGCTGGATTGCTTACGTAGTCGGAGTTAAAAAATAAATGCAACAGATGATGAAAATCAATCAATACGAAGTCTGGATCAGTTTAGGTTGCGGTGAGGCTGAGCAATCTATACCACAACCGGTGCATTTTGATTTAGTGATTCACTTTCATGAAAACATCAAAGGCTGTGTGACGGATCAATTAACAGACACAGTTGACTATGTGTCTTTAACAAATTTGATTAAAAAAATATCTCTTCAGAAGTCTTATCACCTTATAGAACATCTGTGTTTGCTAGTTCATGAAGAACTAGCTAAAGAACTCAAAAATAAAAGTATTAAGTGCGATCTTACAACAAACATTAAAAAAGTGAGGCCGCCCGTTGAATCTCTTCAAAGTGGTGTAGAGTTTTCATGTCACAGCAAAACTTAGATCAACATCAATTAACGCAAGTCATATTAGGTCTAGGATCAAATATTGAGCCTTTATTCAACCTGCGATGTGCTTTATCTGAAATAAAAAAAATAAAATCTTTAAAAGTTTTAAGTTTAGGATCTATTTATGAATCAGAAGCTTTGCTGTTAGATTCAAGCCAAAAACATTACAATAAACCATTTTTAAATTCAGCTGTGTTAGTCGAAATTGAACAGTTTGAAGCTATGGATTTATTAAAACAAATTAAAGATATTGAAAAAAAACTGAAGAGAATTTCTGCAGAAAAATGGGCGCCACGAACTATTGATATTGATATACTTTGGACGGATGGATCACCTGTTCATTCTGATGAGCTGACAATACCACACAAAGAACTGACGTATCGGCCGTTTGCCTTGCTGCCGGCCTTAGATGTTTACCCACAGCTATTAAAGGTCATGAAAATAGAAGCCCCCCAATGGATGGGCCAAGATCATCTGTGGCCTTTGAATTGTCGAAAATCGATTAGTCACACATGGCCCAAAATAGTTGCGATTATGAACTTAACAAATAATTCTTTTTCTGACGGTGGTTTGCTGATGTCAGAAAATGATTTTATTAATAAATTGAATCAACATTTTTATGAAGGTGCCGAAATTTTTGATTTCGGTGCAGAATCAACTAGACCTGGCGCAATAGCCGTCGATGACACAGCAGAACTTATGATTTTAAAAAAGTATTTAAAGATTTTTTTTGATTGGAAATCTGAACAAAAATCAGAAATTGGTTTGTCTATTGATTCACGAAAATTTGAAGTGCACCAAGATATCTTAAGTACCTATCCAGTTGACTATATAAATGATGTGTCAGGTTTTGAAGATCATCGTATGTTGGAACTTTTAAAAATATTTAATTCAGCCAAAGCCGTCTGTATGCATTCAATCACTGTTCCGCCACAGAAAGACAGAATTATTGATGAAAATTTAAATACCATCGATTTTCTAATTGATTGGTGGAATAAAAAAATAGAATTCTTTGATAGTTACGGCATTGATGGTTCTAGATTTATTTTTGATCCTGGGATCGGTTTTGGCAAATCACCCCATCAAAGTTTTGAAATTTTAAACAAAGTTTCTGAATTCAGCAGATTAAATCATGATATTTATATTGGTCATTCAAGAAAATCATTTTTAAAGTTAGTCACAGACAGGCCAGCTGCTGAAAGAGATCCTGAAACGGCAAAAATAACTGCGGGACTAAATCAAGGCTACGTTCAGTATTTGCGTGTACATAATGTGCTCTTAAACAAAAAGGCGTTGTTAGCAATATGACATATGAAAATGTTATCCATGAATTAGAACAACTTTCAATTATGCCAAAGACAATGCCAGGCTTAGCGAAACTACAGTCAGCTTTATCTGAAGTCAGCTGGTTTACTAAAATTGATCATCGAAAAATAATTACAGTTGCAGGCACCAACGGAAAAGGCACAACGTGTGCAGTTTTAGAAACATTATTGATGTCCGCAGGGCAAAAAGTTGGTTTGTTTACGTCACCACATTTGATCTCAACCACAGAAAGAATCCGGATTAATGCTCAGGATATTTCTGAAAATAATTTTGTCAGAATATATTTAAAGCACAAAAACTTGATTCAAAAACATCAACTGACACATTTTGAAAGTTTAACGTTACTAGCTGCCACTTATTTTTTTGAGGAAAATGCATTAGATTATATTATTTTTGAAGTTGGCCTTGGCGGGCTGTATGACGCTACAAACGTGTTTCCGAATCAATATTCGATCATTACAAAGCTAGGTTTAGATCATCAAAATATTTTAGGTAAAAATTTATTTGAAATCGCACAAAATAAATTTGGCATTATTAAAAGCAATTCTGTAGTCATTCATCATCATATTGATGATATGGCTGTGTACGAATCACTTAAAAAAATTATTGTAGATAAAAACTGTGAATGTCTTGAAGCAAAAAAATATGGTCAATTTAAAACAAACCTGATCGGGCAAAGAGCCTTTGAAAATATAAATACAGCGATTACCGTATTTGAAAAGCTCGGTTTTGACTTAAATCAACACTTTAAAGCTTTAGAAAACATTCGTTGGTATGGACGAATGCAGAAAGTTGATTTATCAGTCTTAAATAAGTCGATTCAGTGTGATGCCTATTTATCTGGAGATCATAATCCACAAGGCATGCAAAGCTTAGTTGATATTTTAAATGGCTATCAATGGAAGAAGTTACATCTTGTTGTCGGTGTCGGACATGATAAATCCTGTGAATCCATGTTGGATCTTTTAGGTCAGTTAAAAAATATTCATTTTTATCTGACCCAAACTCCGTTTAAAGGATTAGATATTTCAGATTATCCAGAACGTTATAAAAAAGCATCCATGAATAGTGATAATGACGTATTCAAAATTATCAAAAGTATAGCCACAGAAAAAAATGATCTTATTGTAGTGACTGGTTCTTTGTATTTAGTAGGTCAGATTTTAGGAAAAATCAGATCGAACAAATAAACTTTTTGTTTCTAATCCCACAGCATGTAGTTTTTTAATTGCTTCATCTCCACCACGATTAATCACACACAGAACAGTATTGATGTGTGCGCCAACAGATATTAAATCATTATGGCTCATGATCACTTGGCCGCCAGATGTAATCACATCTTCGATAATACAAACTTTTTTATTTTTAATATCAGCACCTTCGGCAAACAAACAAGTCCCGTAATCTTTCGCAGTTTTTCGAACGAAACACACAGGTAGACCGGTTTCTAATGACAAAGCTGTGGCCACGGGGACTCCGCCCATTTCAAGTCCGGCTAAAACCTGTGTGCCAACTGGTATCAATGAAGCCATTTGTTTAGCGATTTCTTTTAATAGTTCAGGTTGGGATTCAAAGCGATATTTATCGAAATACTCTTTAGAAATTTGGCCACTTCGTAATTTAAATTCACCAGTTAAGTAGCAGACATCATAGACTTTTTTTGCAAGTTGCTGATGGGTCATTTGGTTTCCTTTAGACACTTAAATATTGGCCCTGTTTGTGCTTATTCAATAAGTGTAATTATACGGAGTCTGCTATGAATTTCAAGTTGAGTCACAAATTTAAGAATACCGTCAGAAAATTCTGGTCATCAGAATATCAAATTTTTCGACTTTTCAGCATCTTAGCGGGCTTAACGCTTTTGTTTGTTTTTTTTATGAAGACTGTGCAAACAACGCCAGCCAGAAATATAAGCATCGATTCTGGTGCCATTATTGAAATTCCAGTGATCAAAATAGGACCATAAGCTGTTATTTTCGGTGTTCTTTTTTGCGTAAGTGCCACTGTTCAAGAGCATATTTTCGCATATCTTCTATATTGTCGAATTCGTCCATGATCTCTACACCCAGAAGTGTTTCGACAGCATCTTCTAGTGTCACAAGACCTGTAGTCACACCGTATTCATCAGTGACGACTGCAAGATGACCTTTTTCTTTGATAAAAAAATCTAAAGACTGTGAAACAGACATTTTTTCTGAAACTGTGGGGATTGGGACAATCAGTTCTGAGATTTTTTTGTGATGTAAATCTTGAGACAAAGCTTCAAGAATTTTATAGCGATGAGTAATCCCGATAATATGATCTAATGAATTTTCATAAACTGGAATTCTAGAAAAACGAATCGGTTTAAATTTTTTTGCGACTTCTTGAACTGTAAGACTTGCTTCAAGCGCCATGAACACAGATCGTGGCGTCATGATGTCAGCGACATAAATATTATCCAGTTTCATTAAGTTTTTAATGATGACTGATTCCTTAGCTTTCAAAGTTCCTTCTTCAACGCCAATTTCTGCTGACTTAATCATTTCATCACGTGTTACATCTGGTTCTTCAATATCTGAACTTAAAGATTTAGAAATCGCTTCAGACATTTTAACAAATGGGTATAAAGCAATAGTCATGATCTGTACGCAATAAGCGCAAAATACAGAAAGGGCTTTTGGATTATTTTTACCAATTGTTTTTGGCAAAATTTCTGAAAAAACAAGAATCATAAAAGTCAGAAAAACAGAAAAAAGAGTTACATATTTGTCACCGAATTCTGTATGAACTTCGTAGGCGATCCATGCTGACCCCAAAGTATGCGATGTTGTGTTTAGTGTCAGAATCGCTGAAATTGATCGGTCCATATTATCAATCACGTGTTTAAGAATTTTTCCAGACTTAGGTTTTTGTTCAGCGATCACTTCAACGTAAGCTGGTGACAGCGATAGCAGGACGGCTTCACAAAGAGAGCAAATAAACGAAATAAATAAAACCAAAATAAACGAAATAAATATCAACAACATTGAATAAAGACATTAGCACTGATTTCAAATGAAGTATAATGCCATGATGCAAGTTGTTGCTAGTACAAGTACATTAAAACCAAGCTCATGAATTGATCAGTAACAGTCCTGTTATTAACCAGGCTAATTTCGCTGCTGGTTGTATACGTTGTGGATTTTGCTGATAGCTGAAATCCAGCATGGTAGTGATATCCAAGGTGCTCTAAATAACCTAAACTGAGCTGATAACCGTGACCACTAGACCACAGTCGAGTCGTTGCTTGAAAGTCGTAATAGGCTAGAGCATGTAATCCAGAATAAGCATAGTAACCAAGAACAAAACCGTAATTGTGCGCTTTTTCAAATCCTGATTCATTTCTGATTTCAGTTAAATATCTTAATCCAAAAGAGGGGCCTTCGCGAACAAGGTATAATAAATCAACATTAAATTTATTATTCATTTTATGTTGGTTGTTTGCATCGCGTGTTTCTGTGAAAGTACCGCTTAATTGAGCCATCAAAGACTGCAGACGTGGTGACATCGATGCCTGACAGAAAGAGCTTAATAATAGTATAAAAACAATGCTACGCATATAAAAAGCGTACTTGAGAAAAGTGAATTTGAACATAAAAAAAGGCCCAGAATATATTCTGAGCCTTTTAAAGTTAAAAAAATGATTTAAAACTTATTTGTTTTCAGCAGCACGTTTTGCCGCGTATTTCTTAGCAAGATCTTCTTGTACGTTTCTAGGAGCTGGTTGGTATTTAGCAAATTCCATTGAGAATTCGCCTTTACCTTTAGTCGCAGAACGTAGATCAGTCGAATAACCAAACATTTCTGTTAATGGAACTTCAGCTTCGATAGTTACAGTGCCTTCGATTGTTGTTGTACCAACGATAACACCACGACGCTGATTGATCTGACCAGTTGCAGGACCTTGGTATTCTTCAGGAACTGTTGTTTCAAGTTTCATGATCGGTTCAAGAACTGTTGGTTTGGCTTTTTGATAAACTTCACGCATTGCTGCCATCGCTGCAATTTTGAAGGCCATGTAAGATGAATCGACATCATGGTAAGAACCATCTGTTAAATCAACTTCAACACCAACGATTGGGAAGCCAATCATAGGTCCTTTTTTACATTGTTCATTGAAACCTTCTTCAACGGCAGGGATGAATTCTTTTGGAATACGACCACCCACTACTTTGTTGTTGAATTTGAATACTGCGCCATCTTCTTGTGCTTCTAAAGGACGTATTGCGCCTGAGATTTTCGCGAACTGACCAGAACCACCTGTTTGTTTTTTATGAGTGTATTCGTATTCAGCAGCGCCACCGATAGTTTCACGGTACGCCACTTGAGGTTGACCCACAGTCACTTCACAGTTGAATTCACGTTTCATACGCTCAACATAAATTTCTAAATGAAGCTCGCCCATTCCTGAGATAATCGTTTCATTTGATTCTTCATCACGGTGAACGCGGAAAGTAGGATCTTCTTTACGGAATTTTTGTAAAGCTTTTGTGAAGTTGTTTGTGCCTTCTTTTGTTTTCGGAGCAATCGCTAAACTGATCACTGAATCAGCGATATGCATAGATTGCATAGAAGCATTGATTTTGTCGTCACAAAAAGTATCACCAGACGCACAATCGATACCAAAAGTGGCAACGATGTCACCAGCGTAAGCTACTTCAGTGTCATCCATTTTATCAGAATGC